>JAUPTR010000083.1 GCA_030917985.1 Pseudomonadota bacterium
ATTTCTCCAAAATAATGCTGACGGAATGGGGTAACTACGGTTTTTAGGTTTATTCACCTTTATGATGATCGCGATATTCTTATGTATTTATGTAGCGATGGTGAATTTATGACATTATCTCGTTGCAATGCAACAATGTATACTCAAACGTATATCTGGCGCGGCTTGCGAGCGGGTTGTCTGCAATTTGATTTATGCGTTGGATACACTAAATTATCGAAAAGCGGATAGCAGAAAAAAACTAGTAACTATTATTAATTTGAGACGTCTTCCAATGTAAGGCCGTAACCCGCATTTGCGAGTAGGGTACAAGCGCAGCGCATTGCGCCGTATGGCCAGCGTTTACCTCTCCCGGCCACATTTAACATTCGGCGTGATGCGCTGCGCCTCGATCATGCTCTGCAGGCCGCGCTGGTATTGCCTTGCAGCCTTGTCTGCAGCCCAGTCCCATGGCGGCTTGCAGCCCGGCATTGCCGAGGTGTGGGCTTCTACGGTGGCCAATAAAAAGCCCGCCATCATGGCGGGCGGTGTTTTTGTGTAACTGGCTTAACCCAGTTTGTCTTGTCCGCCCAGATATGGGCGCAAGGCGGTGGGGATGGTGACGCTGCCGTCGGCATTCTGGTAGTTTTCCAGCACGGCCACCAGCGTGCGTCCCACTGCCAGGCCTGAGCCGTTCAGGGTGTGCAGCAGTTCGTTTTTGCCGCTTTCGTTTTTGTAGCGGGCTTGCATGCGGCGTGCCTGAAAGGCTTCGCAGTTGGAAACCGAGGAAATCTCGCGGTAGGTGTTCTGTGCCGGCAGCCAGACCTCGATATCGTAGGTTTTGGTGGCACCAAAGCCCATGTCGCCGGTGCACAGCGTAATCACGCGGTAGGGCAGTTCCAGTTTCTTCAAGATGTTTTCTGCGTGCGACAACATTTCGTCCAGCGCGGCGTAAGAGTGTTCCGGCTGTACGATCTGCACCATTTCCACCTTGTCGAACTGGTGCTGGCGGATCATGCCGCGGGTGTCGCGTCCGTAGGAGCCTGCTTCGGAGCGGAAGCAGGGGGTGTGGGCGCAATATTTCAACGGCAGTGCCTCGGCCTTGAGGATTTCACCGCGAACCAGATTGGTCACCGGCACTTCAGCGGTCGGGATCAGGTAATACTTGTCGTCGTCGCCGCGCGGTACGCTGAACAGGTCTTCCTCGAATTTCGGCAACTGGCCGGTGCCCTGCAGCGTGGCCTGGTTGACGATGTACGGCACATACACTTCTTCGTAGCCGTGTTCGTGGGTATGGGTGTCGAGCATGAATTGCGCCAGTGCGCGATGCAGGCGGGCGATGTCTTTGCGTAGCACGGTAAAGCGTGCGCCGGAGAGTTTGGCTCCGGTGTCAAAGTCCAGGCCTAGCGGTGCGCCAACATCGACGTGATCCCTGATTTCAAAATCGAAGCTGCGCGGGGTGCCGACTTTACGCACTTCCACATTGTCGGCTTCATCCTTGCCAACCGGCACCGATTCGTGCGGCAGGTTGGGGATGGTCAGCAACAGTCCGTTAAGCTTTTCCTGCAGGGCTGCCAGATTGGTTTCGCAGGTTTTCAGTTCGTCGCCGAGGTTGGCAACGTCGGCCATGATGGCCGATACGTCTTCGCCTTTGGATTTGGCGATACCAATCTGTTTTGAGCTGGCATTGCGTTTTGCCTGTAGTTCCTGGGTGCGGGTTTGCAGGCCCTTGCGTTCGTTTTCCAGTGCGGCAAAAGCTTCTACATCGAGTTTGAAGCCGCGGCCAGCAAGTCGCTCGGCGACGGCATTGATATCGTTGCGCAACATTTGTACGTCAAGCATGAGTCTTACTCCCTGTTCTGATCTTTTTTGGCTTCTGCATCCAATTGTCGCAGAAACGCCATTTTTTCGGCAATTTTGGCCTCCAGCCCGCGCGGGGTGGGCTGATACCAATGAGGCCGCGGCATCCCTTCCGGGAGATAGTCTTCGCCTGCCGCGTAGGCATGAGGTTCGTCGTGGGCGTAGCGGTAGGTGGCGCCCATGCCCATTTCCTGCATCAGCTTGGTTGGCGCATTACGCAAATGCATCGGCACCGGCCGCGATTTGTCCTTGCTGACAAATTTGCGTGCCGCTTTGTAGGCCATGTAGCCCGCATTGCTTTTCGGGGCAACCGCCAGATAGAGCACCGCCTGTGCCAGCGCCAGTTCGCCTTCGGGTGAGCCGAGGCGTTCGAAGGTATCGCAGGCATCCAGTGTTACGCGCCAGGCGCGCGGGTCCGCCAGGCCGATGTCTTCGATGGCCATTCTCACCAGACGCCGCGCTACGTAGAGCGGGTCGCAGCCGCCGTCCAGCATGCGTGTCAGCCAGTAAAGCGATGCATCTGGATTGGAGCCGCGCACCGATTTGTGCAGCGCCGATATCTGTTCGTAAAAGGCATCGCCACCCTTGTCGAAGCGGCGTGCATTAACCGACAGCGTTTCGCCAACAAAATCCTGATCAATCTGGCTGATGTTGCGGCTATGCGCGGCATTGGCGCATTGTTCCAGCAGATTCAGCAGGCGCCTTGCGTCGCCGTCGGCATAACCGATCAGCGTTGCCTGGGCGGCTACATCCAGCTGCAGGTGTGGTTCGATTTGATTCAGCGCGCGCTGCAGCAAGGCCTCCAGTTCGCTGTCGCTGAGGCTTTGCAGCACGTACACCTGTGCCCGTGACAGCAGTGCTGAGTTCACTTCGAAGCTGGGGTTCTCGGTTGTTGCACCGATGAAGGTTACCAAGCCCTGCTCGACAAATGGCAGGAAGGCATCTTGTTGTGATTTATTAAAGCGATGGACTTCGTCAACAAACAGGATGGTATGCCGGCCATACGACTGCAGTGTTTGTTCCGCCTGATGGATGGCCTCACGGATCTCCTTGACGCCGGACAGTACCGCAGACAAAGGGATAAATGCTGCATCGAAGCCCTTGGCCATCAGCCGTGCCAGCGTGGTCTTGCCAACACCTGGCGGGCCCCAGAGAATCATGGAGTGGGGTTTGCCGGATTCGAATGCCACGCGCAATGGTTTGCCCGGGCCGAGCAAGTGTTGCTGGCCGATGACTTCGTCGAGCGCGCTGGGGCGTAGTTGCTCCGCCAGCGGTTGACGTGGCGTGTTCCGGAATAATTCAGTCACCCACCACATCCACGCCGGCAGGCGGCGAAAACTTGAATTGGCTGCTGTCCAGTTTTGGATTGCGTTCCAGCTTCGACAGGCGGATTACGGTGGTCTGGCCAAAATTGTCGCGTAATTCCACCTGTTTCAATTCGTTGTTGGTGAATCCCATCTTGACCCACTCAAAGGTGCTGTCGCTGCCTTTGGGTGTGGCTTCCAGCCATTCCAGCCCGTCATTGGCACCAATGTTGCGCAGCTTGAAGGATTTTTCCAGATCGTTGCTGCCTGCCAGCAGGGCGGCAGGGCTGGAGCCGAGTGCCTGATCCAGGCGTTTGACCGTGACCTGGGCCAAGTCCTTGTCGTACAGCCAGAGTTTCTGGCCATCGCCAATCACCAGTTGTTCGTAGGGCTTGGCATAAACCCAGCGGAACTTGCCGGGCCGTTGGATCGATACGCTGCCGCTGGCTTCCTGCTGCGTGGTTTTGCGCTTGCCGCTGACAACTTGCTGGAATTCGGCGCGTAGCGACTGGGTGCCTTGAATATAAGCGCGCAACTGCTCGATGCCGCCGGCAATGCCGGATTGGGGTAGGCCCAGCAGCAGACTGGCAAACAGGTAATGTTTAAGGTTGGGCATGCGCGAGGGGGATAAAAATGGTCAGGCGCAGAGTGTAGCAAATAAAAAACCCCGGCGCAGGGCCGGGGTTTCGGGGTGATGCCAATTACTGAATCTGTTTTTTCGCAGGAATGAAGATTTCCACGCGACGATCCGGAGCCAGGCACTCGATGAGTTTCTTGGTCTTCTTGTCGCCTTTGCAATCTTCTGCTTTGGTAACAGGTTCGGATTCGCCTTTGCCTTCAGCTACGATGGAGTTGGCTTCAACTCCACGGGCAATCGCCAGCTCACGAACTGCATTGGCGCGGGCCAGTGCCAGTTTTTCATTTGCCTTGTCACTGCCGATACGGTCGGTGTGGCCAACGATACGGATCGGGTCGTCAGTGCGCTGCGCTTTTTCTGCCTTGACCTTGTCGGCAAACTCAGCCAGCTCTTTCTTGCCCTTGTCCGACAGCTTGGCGCTGTTGAATGCAAACAAGGCTTCAGCACGGTAAGTCAGTTTTTCGTACTTCGGTGCCGGCGGAGGCGGCGGAACTACAACCGGCTTCGGTGCTTCAGCAACTACTGGTGCCGGTGCCGGAGCAGCAACCGGTTTCGGTGGTAGCAGGTGGCTGTCACATTCTTCGGTGGCATTTTTCTCGGCCCACGAGCCAGAGCGCCAGCATTCGCCGTAGTTGTTCTTGATAACGGTGGCACCGTTATCGTTTGCGTAACCATCGGCTGCATACGCGGCGCCACTGCTGATGCCGATCAACGCGACCGACGCCGCAACGACCGACTTCATCAATTTTTTCGACATAAGCGTTCTCCTGACTTTTAAAGGGTAGAGCGTGTAGTGTTATTCGGTTATTCGGGCTGATGGGTAGACGCCGGAACCAAGCCTAAGCATAGCGACAAATCAGAACGGATTTCAAATACTTTGTCGTCTAAATTCGCACACAATTGCAAAGTGTTGTATTCGACCAACAACCTTTTGTTTCGATTCGGCTGCACGCATCGCCGGGCGTGGCTTCGGCATGCTAGAATCGCGTGTATTTTTCCGCAGAAACTTTAAATAAATATAAATGGACCAATTCGCCAAAGAAACAATCCCCGTCAGTCTCGAAGAGGAAATGCGCCGTTCCTACCTCGATTACGCCATGAGCGTGATTGTCGGACGTGCCTTGCCGGATGTTCGGGATGGTCTGAAACCTGTGCACCGTCGCGTGCTGTTTGCCATGCACGAGTCCAGCAATGTCTGGAACCGCCCCTATGTGAAGTGTGCCCGTATCGTCGGCGAGGTGATGGGTAAATATCACCCGCACGGTGATAGCGCGATCTATGACACGCTGGTGCGTATGGCGCAGGATTTCAGCCTGCGTTATCCCTTGATTGACGGCCAGGGCAATTTTGGCTCGATCGACGGCGACAACGCAGCGGCGATGCGTTATACCGAGTGCCGCATGGAGCGGATTGCTTCGGAGTTGATGGCGGATATCGACAAAGAGACGGTCGATTTTGTGCCCAATTACGACGGCAAGGAGCAGGAGCCCTCGGTGCTGCCAACCCGCCTGCCGAACCTGCTGATCAACGGCAGCTCTGGTATTGCTGTGGGTATGGCCACCAATGTGCCGCCGCATAACCTGAATGAAGTGATCGAAGGCTGTCTGGCCTTGCTGCGCAATCCGCAGATCACCGTTGACGAGCTGATCGACATTATCCCCGCGCCTGATTTTCCGACCGCCGGCATCATTTATGGCGTGGCAGGCGTGCGCGAAGGTTATCGCACCGGCCGTGGCCGCGTGGTGATGCGCGCCCGTACCCATTTCGAAGATGTAACCAAGGACAAGCAGGCCATCATCGTTGATGAGCTGCCGTACCAGGTCAACAAGAAAAACCTGCTGGAAAAAATTGCCGAACTGGTGCGTGAAAAGGCGATTGAGGGTATTTCCGATTTGCGCGACGAATCGGACAAGTCTGGCATGCGCGTATATATCGAACTGAAACGCGGTGAAGTGCCGGAAGTCGTGCTCAACAACTTGTACAAACAGACCGAGTTGCAATGTACCTTTGGCATGAATATGGTGGCGCTGGTGGACGGTCAGCCGCGCCTGCTGAACCTGAAACAGATTCTTGAGTGTTTCCTGCGTCACCGCCGTGAAGTTGTCACGCGGCGCACTGTTTACGAGCTGAAAAAAGCCCGTGAACGCGGCCATATCCTTGAGGGCCTGGCGGTTGCCTTGTCCAACGTGGATGAGGTGATTGCGCTGATCAAGGCTTCGGCAACACCGCCGGAAGCCAAGCTGGCATTGATGGCGCGCGAATGGCATTCGCCGCTGGTGCAGGAAATGTTGGCCCGTGTTGCCAGTGATTCTGCCCGCCCGGAATGGCTGTCGCCGGAATTTGGCCTGAAGGCCAATGGCTACAAACTGTCGGAAGTCCAGGCGCAAGCAATTCTGGATATGCGTCTGCAACGCTTGACTGGCCTGGAACAGGACAAGCTGGTTGCCGAATACAAAGAAGTCATGGACAAGATTGTCGACCTGCTGGACATCCTCTCCAAGCCGGAGCGCGTGACGCAGATCATCAGCGACGAAATGGAAGCCACCAAGCTGCAGTTTGGTGATGCCCGCCGTTCGGAAATTATCCAGCATGGTGAGGATATCAGTCTGGAAGATCTGATCACGCCGCAAGACATGGTGGTCACGCTGTCGCATTCCGGCTATTTCAAGGCACAGCCGCTGGAAGATTATCGCTCGCAGCGCCGTGGTGGTCGTGGCAAACAGGCTGCCGCTACCAAAGAAGACGATTTCATCGACAATCTGTTTATCGCCAATACCCACGATTACGTGTTGTGTTTCTCGTCGCTGGGCCGTGTCTACTGGATGAAGGTGTACGAGGTGCCGCAAGGTGGTCGCACCAGTCGCGGCAAGCCGATTGTCAATCTGTTGCCGCTGGCCGATGGCGAGAAAATCAACGCGATTCTGCCGATCAAGGAATTTGCCGACGATCATTATGTGTTCTTCTGCACCTCGCTTGGTACGGTGAAAAAAACCCCGTTGTCGGATTTCTCGCGGCCGATGAAGCGCGGCATCATTGCCGTCGATCTGGACGAAGGCGATTACCTGATCGGCGTGGCGATTACCGATGGCCAAAGCCAGATCATGTTGTGTTCCGATGAAGGCAAGGCGGTACGCTTTGATGAAGATGAGGTCCGCGCCATGGGCCGTGGCGCGCGTGGCGTGCGCGGCATGCGTCTTGGCGAGGGCGCGCAGGTGATTTCGCTGATGGTAGTCGCCAGCGATGAATTGTTTGTGTTGACCGCTACCGAAAATGGCTACGGCAAGCGTACTTTGGTCTCGGAATACCGTCATTCCGGTCGCGGCACGCAAGGTGTGATCGCGATTGATACCTCGGAGCGTAATGGCAAGCTGGTCGCGGCGACGCTGGTTGAAGCCAGGGATCAGGTGATGTTGATTACTACTGGCGGGGTGTTGATCCGTACTGGCGTCGAAGAAATCCGTGAAACCGGTCGTGCCGCCCAAGGTGTGCGCTTGATCAATCTGGATGATGGCGAGAAATTGGCCGGCCTGGAAAAAGTGGTCGAGACCGAAGGCGAAGAGGGTGAAGATATCGAGGCTGGCGAAGCTGGCGAAACCGCTGGTGACGCATCGGCCGAGGCTGCTGAGGAGTAAATATGTCGAATTTACCCTTGCCGGTTGTAAATCAGGAGTTGTTTGACTCGGTTGCCAAATGGTTTTGCGAGATTCCACACTCCGCCACGCTCGGCTTCAAGTTTGTCAGTGGTGAACGAGGTCTGGCCACCATGATGCTGGATTACAAGCCGGAGCTGATCGGCAACCCGAAAACCGGTGTGGTGCATGGTGGGGTGATTACCTCGCTGATCGACACCACCAGTGGCCTTTCGGTATTCTCGCGTCTGGAAAGCCCGGAGGCTATCGCTACGCTGGATCTGCGTATTGATTATCTGCGCTCGGCCACCCCGGGGCTGCCGATTTATTGTCGTGCCGAGTGTTACCGTTTCAGCCGCCAGATCGCCTTTACCCGTGCGACTGCCTATCAGGATGATGGCAAGGACCCGATTGCCTACAGCGTCGGCACCTTCATGCGCGATTCCAGCAAAGCGACAATCAAATAAGGATGGATCATGGAACTGATTGAAACGCTATTGGCCGGCAAGGAGCAGGGCTGCACGGATTATGCTGCGGTGATCGAGCAGATTCCCTACGCCAAACTGCTGGGTGTGGAAATGCGCGAAGACAACGGTGAATTGCTGTTTGTTCTGCCATTCAAGGATGCCAATGTGGGTAATACCCAACTGCCTGCGTTACACGGCGGTGTGATTGGCGGTTTTCTGGAGAATTCGGCGCTGCTGCACCTGATGTGGGCACGCGAATCGCTGGAAGTACCTAAAACCGTTGATTTTTCGCTGGATTATCTGCGCTCCGGCAGAGCGCAAACCTTGTATGCCCAGTGTGAAATCACCAAGCAGGGCAAACGTGTTGCCAACGTGGTGATGACCGCTTGGCAGGATGACAAGGCCAAGCCGATTGCCGTTGCCCGAGCCCATTTTTTGTTGACCCAAGATAACGCATGACCACGATCTACAATTTTTCCGCCGGCCCGGCGGTATTGCCCAAGGATGTATTGCAACAAGCGCAGCAGGAACTGCTGGACTGGCACGGCTCCGGCATGTCGGTGATGGAAATGAGCCATCGCGGCCCGGAATTCGGCCAGATCATTACTGAAGCCGAAGCCGATCTGCGTGAATTGATGGGCATTCCGGCCAACTACAAGGTGTTGTTTCTGCAGGGCGGCGCCACCAGCCAGTTTGCAATGGTGCCGATGAACCTGCTGGGCGATAAGGGAGTGGCGGATTTCGTCAACACCGGGCAATGGTCGAGCAAGGCGATCAAGGAGGCGAAGAAATTCGGTACTGCCAACGTCGTGGCCTCCAGTGAAGACCGTAACTACAGTTATATTCCAGATCAGGCCAGCTGGAATCTGAGCGGCGACGCGGCCTACCTGCACTACACGCCTAACGAAACCATTGGTGGCGTTGAATACCACTGGGTGCCAAACGTCGGCGAAGTGCCGCTGGTGGCGGATATGTCGTCAAACATCCTGTCGCGGCCGGTGGATGTATCAAAATTCGGTCTGATCTACGCTGGTGCGCAGAAGAATATCGGCCCGTCCGGCCTGGTGATTGTGATTGTGCGTGAAGACCTGATCGGCAAAGCCGGCAAGTCGGTGCCGACCATGTTCGACTACAAGGTTCACGCTGAAAACGACTCGATGTACAACACACCGGCGACATTTGCCGTGTATGTCGCCGGGCTGATTTTCAAATGGCTCAAGGCCAAGGGGGGAGTGGCCGGCATCGAGCAGGTGAATATCGCCAAGGCCGATCGTTTGTATCAATTGATCGACGGTAGTGGCGGCTTTTACAGCAATCCGGTGGCGCTGGATTGCCGTTCGCGCATGAACATTCCATTCCGCCTGCGCGATGAAGCGCTGGAAAACCCGTTCCTGAAATTGGCGGATGCCGCAGGCTTGCTGCAGCTCAAGGGCCACAAATCGGTGGGCGGTATGCGTGCCTCGATTTACAACGCCATGCCGCGTGAAGGAGTGGAGGCGCTGGCCGGTTTCATGAGCGAATTCCAGCGTACCCACGGCTGAACATCGCAAAAAAGTAGCGCCGGGTGTTGTGGCCGGCGTAATCAAACACGGGATGCCGCGGCATCCCGTTTGTTTTTCAGCCGGCCAACACCCTGATGGTTTGGCCGATGCATTGCACGGTTTGTCCGGCAACGATTTTTGCCGTCTTGCGTAACTCCACTTTGCCGTCAACCTTGACTGCACCATCGGCAACCATCATTTTGCCCTGTCCGCCGCTGTCGGCTACGCCGCACAGTTTCAGTAAGTCACACAGTGCTACGTGTTCGCCCTTCAGTCTGAATTCCATTGTCTGCATCTTTCTCTGCTATCGAGCCGAGAGCCTAAAGACTTGGCTCGGTAGCGTCAAATGTGCGCCTCATGTTGTTTGTCGTATATTGCCTGATTGCTGTATTTATGATGCTTGAGTGTGCGGGTATCTGTCTGTGAAATAAACAATAACGCACGTATTGTTTGGTGTGTATAATCCCTGTATATCTGATTTGGGTAATGTTGCGATGTCATGCATATGCAGCTTGCGTGTGTCGCCAAATGGAGAAAACAATGCAAAAAAAATCTGTCTCGTTGGTCTTGGCTGCGGCCCTGCTGGCCGCCAGCGCCAGCGCCAGTGTGATAAATTACAGTAGCCGCGCTTCCAGTACGGGTCCGCTGGCCAGTGGCATCGACTACAAAAACCATATTGAGGGCCTGACTGCCGTTGCGCCTGGTGCCGGCTATTGTGACACAGCATTGGGTAGCCTTTCCGGTATTACCAACCAGGGCGTATGTGGTGGCAGCAACAATAATGTTGCATTCCATTTCCAGGCCTTGTTTGGTGTTGCTGCAAATGAGGCTGGCTCCTGGGGCTTCCGTGCCGGTGTTGATTTTGGCCGTGGTGGTGCAATGTTCCTTGATGGCGTTTTGCTCGATTGGGATGCTTCAGACTTGTGGTGGGCAGGCAATTTCAATGCTGGCAGCGAGATTCTCGCTGCATCAGGCATCAATCTGAATATCGGCAATCATGTTCTGGATATTTACGGCCTGGAGGGATGCTGTGATGGTTCCCAGACTGTCCAGTTTCAGGTTGGCACGCAGCAGTGGACTACCTTCAGTGTGCGTGATGGCCAGGATTCGCAAGTACCCTTGCCTGCAACGCTGGCCTTGCTGGGTGTTGGCGCTACCGCCTTGCGCCTGGCACGCAAGTTTTGACCTCGACGCTTTCCGAGGTGTGCAAAGAGCCCTGCGGGGCTCTTTTTTGTTGCCCTTCGGGTACGCAAGCTTGCCTGTCTCTCACGCGCTGCTAAGCTCAATTAAATATTGCGTTGGGGCTGATGATGGTGAATGAACAACTGGTTGTGCTGGAGCAGAATGTTCCGGCATCAAAAAAGCTGGCAGCCATTCATGCCGCACTGCGACAGCGCCATGATTTTGTCCATCGTATTGCCGTGGCCAGCTACGATGTGCAGACTGACCTGCTCAAAACCTATATATTCAGCAATGATTCCGGCAAGTCGCTGGCACAATACGAGCGCAAACTGGCCGATCTGCCTTCTCTGCAGCAAATCGTTGCCACCCGCGTGCCACGTGTGCTGACACACATGAAACCATCTGCGGAAAATGCCGCCAAGCCACACCAGCGTTATCTGGCAGAGCAGGGCTATCAGTCCAGCTATACGATGCCGTTGATTGAAGATGACCAGTGTTTTGGCTTCGTTTTTTTCGATTCACGTTTGCCCGACCCGTTTACTCCAGCCTCCATCGAAGATCTCGCTACATTTGCCCACCTGATTCTGCTGATGGTGCTGGATAATCGCCACAAACTGCGCACCCTGCGCGGTGTGATGCAGACTGCGCACGATGTGATGCATCTGCGGGATTTTGAAACCGGCAATCATCTGGAGCGCATGGCGCGTTATGCACGCATTATTGCCCAAGAGTGTGCGCGGCAAATGCAGCTCAGCGATGAATATGTCGAGCATATATTCCTGTTTGCACCCTTGCACGATATCGGAAAAATCGCCGTGCCCGACCGGATCCTGCTCAAACCAGGCCCGCTGGATGATGACGAGCGTGAAATCATGCGTGCACACGTACAGCACGGCGTAGAGCTGTCGCGGCAGATGATCGAACACCTGGATCTGACGCGCCTTCCCTATATCGATCTTCTATATGACATTGTTGCCGCCCACCACGAGGCCTGGGATGGCAGTGGATATCCTGCCGGGCTGAAGGCAGACGCCATTCCGCTGGCGGGGCGCATCATCACCGTTGCAGATGTGTTTGACACATTGTGCAGCCGCCGCCCGTACAAGCAGGGCTGGTCTATCGATAGCGCCCTGCAGTGGATGGGCGAGCAATCCGGGCGCATGTTTGACCCCGATTGTGTGGCGGCATTGTTGCGCCGACGTGATGATCTGCCCCCAATCCAGCAGCGTTTTTCCGACTTGCCGCCGATGGGAAATCGCCTGGCGGCTTCCTGACAAGGCAACAGGCAGACTTGTCCGGTGCTGGGCCGATTGCGTGGTTTTGCTGCAACAGCGCCTCTCTCGAGCTGGGCGCAGTGAGCGTAGTGCTAGCCTGGCAAGGGGGTAGTCGGTTAAATAGCCCGACGGGCTGCAAAGTTAAAGTTGGCGCGCTCAAAAACCAAGTGCAACATTTTTGGGAGAAAATGTTGCATGGGAAAACAGTACAAACACTTGAGTCTTGAAGATCGAATTACGATCCAAACGCAGTTATCGATGGGGGTTAAGCCCAGCGAGATAGCCCGTGAGCTTGGTCGACCTGCATCTGCCGTCAGTCGTGAATTGAAACGCAATGGCTGGAAGCCCCCGTCAAGACTAAGACCCCGTGGCAGACCGGCGATTGCTGGCGGTTACCGTGCCGACGTCGCGTGTCGACGTGCTCGATCTGAACTTGCCAAGCCGCGCACTGAACGGCGACTGCGTCTAGGCACCGTCTTGTGGGAACAAGTCATGGCTTATCTAAAGGATGGCTACTCGCCCGAGCAGATTGCAGGCACACTGGCTACCGTGCATCCCGATACCCCATCACTGCAGGTTTCTCACGAAACAATCTATACCGCCATCTACGCCATGCCGCGAGGAGAGTTGCGCACGGAAGTGATTGGCTGGCTGCGCTTTGGGCATGCCAAACGCCGTCCCCGAGCGCGGGGTGACGATCGACGTGGGCAGATTCCGGATATGGTCAGCATTCATGACCGGCCGCCAGAGATAGAAGAGCGGCTCGTTCCCGGTCACTGGGAAGGTGACTTGATCAAAGGCGCGTTCAATCGTTCGGCGGTAGGTACGCTGGTAGAGCGCACAACCTTGTTCGTGACCTTGGTCAGAATGGAGACTGGTAGTGCCGAATCGGCGGTAAAGGGCTTCAGTCATGTACTGAATCGAATTGAAGCCCAGAAGCGCCTGTCGATGACGTATGACCAGGGAAAGGAAATGGCGGCACATCAGCAACTAGCGGAGGCTACGGGGATAAAGGTTTACTTCGCTGACCCGCACAGCCCTTGGCAACGAGGCATTAACGAGAACACCAACGGCTTGCTGCGGCAGTATCTGCCCAAAGGCAGCGACCTGAGTGGGTTCTCGCAAGACGATTTAGATAAAATCGCCTGGAAACTGAACACCCGGCCGCGTAAATCGCTGGGCTTTAAATGCCCTGCAGAGTTGTTCACTCCAGACGCTTTTGATTTCAGGCAGCATCACGCTGTACTTTTTGCACTTGGGGCTTGAAACCGCCGCCTGATTATCTCGACACTAAAGGAGAAAACAATGAAATTGGCAATCGCAATTGCTCTGGCTGCATCCAGCCTGATGACCATGCCCGCGCTGGCCGGTGCTGACAACAAGG
>JAUPTR010000084.1 GCA_030917985.1 Pseudomonadota bacterium
GTCATGATGGTGGTCGTCGTGGCCATGATGGGCCTTACCGAAGCGCTCTTCGCCATGGAACACGAGGAAATACATACGGAAGGAATAGAACGCGGTCACAAAGACACCGGCGACAACTGCGAAGTACGCAAAGCCACTACCTGGAATATGGGAAGCCTTGACCGCTTCGATAATCGAATCTTTCGAATAGAACCCGGACAAGAATGGAGTACCGATCAGCGCCAGTGAGCCAATCAAAGAGGTGATCCACGTCAACGGCATATATTTACGCAAGCCACCCATGTTGCGGATGTCCTGATCGTGGTGCATACCGATAATCACCGAGCCAGCAGCCAAGAACAACAGCGCCTTAAAGAAGGCATGTGTCATCAGATGGAAGACCGCAACCGAATAGGCAGAAGCACCCAGTGCTACGGTCATGTAACCCAGCTGCGACAACGTCGAATAGGCCACCACGCGTTTGATGTCATTCTGGATAATGCCCAGAAAACCCATGAACAGAGCAGTAATCGAACCAATGACAATAATGAAAGATAGCGCAATATCACTCAGCTCATACAGCGGCGACATACGTGCAACCATGAAGATACCGGCAGTTACCATGGTTGCCGCGTGGATCAGTGCAGAGATTGGCGTCGGGCCTTCCATCGAATCAGGCAACCAGACATGTAACGGAAACTGTGCTGACTTCCCCATGGCGCCGACAAACAGAAGAATGCCGATCACAGCCAGTAGCGGCCAGGACTGACCTGGCAACAGGCTGATCGACTGCTCCTTCAGGCCGGGTAGCGCAGCAAATGTAGCGGAATAATCCATCGAACCAACATAGGCAAACAGCAGGCCGATCCCAAGTACAAAGCCGAAGTCACCGACGCGGTTAACCAGAAAAGCCTTCAGATTGGCAAAGGTAGCCGTCGGCTTTTTGTACCAGAAGCCGATCAGCAGATAGGAAACCAGACCTACAGCCTCCCAACCGAAGAACAACTGAACGAAGTTGTTCGACATTACCAGCATCAGCATCGAAAACGTAAACAGCGAGATATATGAGAAGAAACGCTGGTAACCGGGATCTTCATGCATATAGCCAATGGTGTAGATGTGCACCATCAGAGAGACGAAGGTGACCACACACATCATCATCGCAGTGAGATTATCCACCAGGAAACCGACATTCATCTCCACGCCGTTGAGCGTCAGCCAGGTGTATACAGCGCCGTTGAATACCTCACCACCATGCAACAGATAGTTGAGTGTATATGCGGAGCCGGCAAACGCGGCAGCCACACCCAGAATGGTCACGATGTGAGCACCGGTACGGCCAATAAGTTTGCCAAACAATCCGGCCAGAATCGCACCAAACAATGGCGCCAGCGGAATCATCAAATACAATGATTTCATTTCGGACATGATCTAAACGCTGCTTTCTTCTCGATATTCATAGCGCGGTACATTGCACACCAATGCACCGCGAAGGCCGTCAACCCTTGAGCTGATCGATATCTTCAACATTGATGGTACGCAGATTACGGAACAGTACCACCAGGATAGCCAGACCGATTGCCGACTCAGCAGCAGCAACGGTCAGGATGAAGAAGACAAACAACTGGCCCGCGGTATCTCCCATAAACTGGGAAAAGGCGATGAAATTCATGTTTACGGACAACAGCATCAGCTCAATTGCCATCAGCAACACAATCAGATTTTTCCGATTGAGAAAAATGCCGAATACGCTGATCGCAAAAAGAATCGATGCCAATACAAGATAATGAGTCAAGGTAAGCACAGGCCTGCCCCTCTATACAATTCCGGCTACTACGTTAGTTGGACGCTGGCGGTTCGCCAGTCGTATTGCGTTGTTCTGCTGCCATGGCAACCATGCGAACCCGATCCTGGCGGCGCACCTTAGCCTGCATGCCTGGATCAACGTGTTTGCTTGGTTTGCGCTGGCGCATGGTAAGAGCGACAGCAGCAATCAGCGCTACAAGCAGAATCATTGCGGCGATCTCGAACGGATAAACGTAATTTGTGTACAACACTTTACCCAGCTCTTTGGTGTTCGAATAACCTTCGGCAACAGCCGGCAATGCGTTCACTGCGTCCAGACCGGCATTACGACTGGTCAGCAACAACACCAGTTCCAGCGCAACCAGCGCTGCAACGAACCCCGCAGATGGCAGTGTTTTCCAGAAACCTTCGCGCAATTTCTCGAAATTGATATCGAGCATCATCACCACGAACAGGAACAGTACCATTACGGCACCAACGTAAATCAACACCAGAGAAATGGCGAGGAACTCCGCCTGCAACAACACCCACAAACCGGCGCCGGTAAAGAATGACAGCACCAGAAACAGCGCGGCATGCACCGGATCCTTGGCGGTAATCACTCGTAGCGACGAGAGCAACAGAATGCCCGCAAGCGCGTAGAACACAATAGTTTGGAAAGTCATGGTGATCCGGGCTAATACGTAATTAAGCGATTAATCAATACAATCAACGATATTTGGCGTCGATAGCCCGAGCTTTGGCAATATCAGCTTCATACTTGTCGCCAACCGCCAGCAACATCGGCTTGGTGTAAAGCAGATCACCGCGTTTTTCGCCGTGATATTCAAAAACATGGGTTTCAACAATCGAGTCGACCGGGCAAGACTCTTCACAAAAACCACAGAAGATGCACTTGGTCAGATCAATATCATAACGAGTAGTGCGGCGAGTATTATCCGCACGCTGTTCTGACTCAATAGTGATCGCCATTGCGGGGCACACAGCTTCGCACAACTTACAGGCAATGCAGCGCTCCTCACCATTGGCGTAACGTCGCAGAGCATGCAAACCACGGAAACGCGGACTCATCGGCGTACGCTCTTCCGGGTATTGCACCGTAATCTTGCGTGCAAACAGATGTTTGCCCGTAACTGCCATGCCTTTAAACAACTCAAACAGCAGGAAAGTCTTGAAGAAATTATGCAGTTTTTCCATTTCGCTTTTCTCTAACCCTTATCTCTTACCACAGGGAGAAGCGTGTTTGCATCCAGGCACCCAGTACCAGAATGAAAATCATGCAGATCGGCAAAAACACCTTCCAGCCCAAGCGCATGATCTGGTCGTAGCGATAACGCGGGAATGTCGCGCGAATCCACAGGAAACAGAACAGCAGGAACGAAATTTTTGCCAGCAGCCAGATAATGCTGGATGCGCCCAAAATGCCCCAGGATTGCGGGAACGGCGACAGCCATCCACCCAGGAACATGAGCGATGTCAATGCCGAAATCAAAATCATGTTTGCGTATTCAGCGAGGAAGAATACCGCAAAGGTCATGCCTGAATATTCAACATGGAAACCGGCGACAATCTCGGATTCACCCTCGGCAACGTCGAATGGCGCTCGGTTGGTTTCTGCCACACCGGAAATCATGTAGATCATGAACAGCGGGAACAGTGGCAGCCAGTTCCAGCTGAAAATGCTTCCACCGGCAATCCCCTTCGCCTGTTGATTGACGATTTCGACGAAATTCAGGCTTGACGAGACCATCAATACACCGATCAACGCAAAACCCATGGCGATCTCATAGGAGACGATCTGAGCCGCGGAACGCATCGCCCCTAGAAACGAATACTTGGAATTGGATGCCCAGCCTGCCAGGATAATGCCGTACACGCCCATCGAGCTGATGGCCATGATATACAGCACCGAGGCATCGATATTTGCCAAAACCAGTTTGTCGGTAAACGGCACCACAGCCCAGCATGCCAGCGCCGGAGCAATCGACAGAATTGGCGCAAACACGAACAAGGACTTGTTGGCGAAAGTTGGAACAATGATTTCCTTGAACATGGCCTTGACCGCATCCGCGATCGGTTGCAGCAGACCCAATGGACCAACCCGGTTAGGGCCGATACGAATCTGCATATAGCCAATGATCTTACGTTCCGCCAGTGTCAGATATGCAACGGCACCCAACAGCGGTAGCACGATGACAAGAATTTTCGCCAGCGTCCATACTGTCAGCCCCAATGGCTCGCCGAGCAGACCTTGAATCATTTCCAACATTTATGCACGCTCCACACTGATTGGGCCAAACGAGGCACCCAGCGCAACAGTAGCCGGATGAGCGGCAATGACACGCACACAGCCAGTTGGTACCCGCTCGTCCAGAGTCAACGGCAGCTGCAGCGAACCTGTCTGAGTCACTTTAACCATGCCACCATCGGCCAGCCCCAAATCTGCAGCTGTAGCCGGGTTGAGCGATGCGCAGACGACCCCGGCATCTTTGGTTTGCTGCAAAGATTCGGCGCGTCGCACCAGATTATCTGCCTGATACAAAGGCACCTCACCAATTCGCTGCAAGCCGGAAACTACCGAGCATGCAACGCTTTGTTCGGCGACAGCATTATTCAACAGGTTTTTGACATCTGCCTTATTACCGCTCAAGACTTCGTCCCGAACTTGCTCGGCACTGCTGTATTCGAAACCTGGCAACTGCAACAAGTTACCCAAAACGCGCAGTACTTTCCAACCCGGACGAGTTTCCGCCAATGGCTTCACGACACCATTGAAGCCCTGCACCAAGCCTTCCATATTGATGAAGGTTCCTGCAGTCTCGGTAAATGGTGCAACTGGCAACATCACATCTGCGTAATCGTTGGCCAACTCATTCTGGAACGGGCTACAGACGACAACCATCTTGGCCGCCTGCATTGCCGTAATGGCCTGTGCAGAGTTCTCGCTATCCGATTCGATATCGGTATTGAACAATACATAAGCCTGCAGAGGCGAGGAAAGCATTTGAGCAGCGTTCAAGCCGGTCTTGGCAGTTACGCCCAGCGCACCTTTATGCGGAACCGCACCGGCTACATACGCCCCCACCGAGTTGGCAGCTTCGGCCGGAATACCAACCCTGGCACCGCTGATATCGGAAAGCGCTTGGGCCAACTGACGCAACACAGAATATTGCGGATGTCGCTGGGCAACATCCCCCAGCAGAATCAACGCAGATTCTGCTGCAATCAGCGATGCAGCAATGCTCTCTGCAGTCGCATCAACGTTTGCAACAATACCGCCCAACGCTTCAGGCACGGCAACATCTTTAACAGCCGCAGCCGCAGCAACAACAGCCGCAAGCCGGCTTACCAGATCAGATGGCGATACCAGCTGATTTGCGTGCAACTTGCAAAGCGGATCTTCATTGAAGACGCCAATCTGCGACAGTTGTGCGCCCTTTTTGACCGCTGCACGCACGCGGGCGGCCAGAAGCGGTTGCTCTTTACGCAGATTACTGCCCACCAGCAAGATAGCATTCTGCTTGTTGATTTCGTCGACAGCCACACCCAACCACGGAGCGCCAGACTCAGCCATATCAGCGGCAAAATCGCTGGTGCGCAAACGGGAATCAATATTTCCATTACCCATACCACGCATCAGCTTCTGCAACAAATACAGTTCTTCCAGGGTGGAATGGGGTGAAGCTAGCACGCCGATCTTCTCGGCACCCTGCTCTTTGGCGATACATTGCAAACCATGGGCGACGTAATCCAGAGCGGTCTGCCAGTCAACATCCTGCCATACGCCACCCTGCTTGATACGCGGAGAAGTTAAACGGGCGGTGCTATTCAGCGCCTCGTAAGAGAAACGATCACGGTCGGCAATCCAGCATTCGTTTACCGCTTCGTTTTCACGCGGCAATACGCGCATGACGCGACCTTGCTTCACCTGAACAATCAGGTTGGCGCCCAAACCATCGTGCGGGCTCACTGACTTGCGACGCGACAATTCCCACGGGCGGGCGGTGTAACGGAATGGCTTCGACGTCAATGCACCTACCGGACACAAATCGATAACGTTACCGGAAATCTCCGATTCAACCGTTTTGTTCAGAAATGGAAGAATCTCGGAGTGCTCACCCCGGTTAGCCATACCGATTTCCTGGAAACCACCAATTTCCTCGGTAAAGCGAACACAGCGAGTGCAATGAATGCAACGACTCATTTCTTCGGCAGAAACCAGCGGCCCCATATCCTTGCCAACAACAACACGTTTTTCTTCTTCGTAACGTGACACCCCGCCACCATAACCAACGGCCAGATCCTGCAACTGACACTCACCCCCCTGATCACAGATCGGGCAATCCAATGGGTGATTGATCAGCAAGAACTCCATCACACCCTGCTGCGCCTTTTTGGCCATGGCTGAATGGGTTTGAACTTTCATACCTGGCGAAACCGGTGTAGCGCAGGCAGGCAAAGGCTTCGGCGCCTTTTCAACCTCAACCAGACACATACGGCAATTGGCCGCGATCGAGAGTTTCTTGTGATAGCAGAAATGCGGAATATGAGTGCCGCATTGATGGGCAGCATCCATGATGGTCGAACCATCTGGAACTGTCAGTGTCTTGCCGTCAATTTCAATTTCTAACATAGCGTTCGGCTACCTGTCTGGCGAACCCGGAGGTTCAGCACCACTTGTGGTTTACGAGACACTTCTTGTGCTCGATGTGATACTCGAATTCGTTGCGGAAATGCTTGGTAAAACTGCGTACCGGGAATACGGCTGCATCTGCCAATGCACAGATAGTTCGGCCAGCCATATTGTTACCGACCGAATCCAGCAATTCCAGATCACCTGGACGACCCAGACCGTTCTCGATGCGGTGAATCACGCGATACAACCAACCTGTACCTTCGCGGCAAGGCGTACACTGGCCACACGACTCCTCGTGGTAGAAATAAGCCAGTCGCTCCAAAGCTTTCACCATGCAGATGTCTTCGTTCATCACGATCACGGCGCCGGAGCCCAGCATCGAACCCGCTTTGGCAATGCTGTCATAATCCATGGTCAGATCCATCATGATCTCACCCGGCAAAACCGGCGCCGACGAACCGCCAGGGATCACCGCCTTCAGCTTCTTGCCACCACGCATGCCACCGGCCATCTCCAGCAATGCGGCAAACGGTGTACCCAGCGGTATTTCATAGTTACCCGGGCGATTTACATGGCCGGAAATCGAGAACAGTTTGGTGCCACCGTTATTCGGTTTGCCCTGTTCCAGAAACTTCTGTGCACCATCACGCACGATAAACGGAACCGAAGCAAAGGATTCGGTATTGTTGATCGTGGTTGGCTTGCCATAAAGACCAAAGCTGGCCGGGAACGGCGGTTTGAAGCGCGGCTGACCTTTTTTGCCTTCCAGCGATTCCAGCAACGCAGTTTCTTCACCGCAAATGTAGGCGCCATAACCATGATGCGCGAACAAGTCAAAATTGAAACCGGAACCGAGAATATTGTTACCCAGCAAGCCCGCCTTGCGCGCCTGATCCAGCGCTATTTCGAACAATTCGTAAACTTCGAAGATTTCGCCATGGATGTAGTTGTAGCCAGCTTTGGCGCCCATCGCATAACCAGCGATGATCATCCCTTCAATCAGCGAATGCGGATTAAAACGCATGATATCGCGATCCTTGAAGGTGCCAGGCTCGCCTTCATCGCTATTGCAGACGACGTACTTGTCGCCGGGGAAATTGCGCGGCATGAAGCTCCACTTCAAGCCAGTCGGGAAACCCGCACCACCGCGACCACGCAGACCCGAGCCCTTGACTTCAGCGATCAGGTCATCCTGGGTCATCTTGCCTTCCAGAATCCGACGCAGAGCCTGATAACCACCCCGAGCCTGATAAGCATCCAGAGTCCAGCAATTCAGATCGCTGGTATCGACGCCCTCGAAAATCACACCACTTTCGAAGATAGCCATTTATTCCAACTCCGCGAGCTTCTTGTCGATGGCTTCATTGGTCATGAAGCTGCACATCTTGTGATTATTCAACAGCATGACTGGCGCATCGCCGCACGCGCCCATGCACTCGCCTTCCACCAAGGTGTATTTGCCATCGGCGGTGGTTTCACCGTAACCGATACCAAGTTTCTGCTGCAGATATTTGCCAGCATCAACACCACCGGACAAGGCACACGGCAAATTGGTGCAAACGGTCAACTTGTGCTTGCCGAGCGGCTTGCGGTCGTACATATTGTAGAACGTTGCAACCTCATACGCAGCAACCGGAGCGATCTGCAGGTAATTGGCAACAAACTCGATGGTTTCCGGCGCCAGCCAGCCTTTTTCAACCTGGGCAATGCGCAGTGCCCCCATCACCGCGGAACGCTTCTGCTCCGGCGGATATTTGGAAACCTCGAAATCAATCTTCGCAAGGGATTCAGCGGACAACATTAGCGGTCAATCTCCCCAAACAC
>JAUPTR010000085.1 GCA_030917985.1 Pseudomonadota bacterium
CAGGCCCAGATCATTTCACATTCGATCGGCTGCTCGTTGGCTGCGTCGGTCACCTTAACGCTGACGGTGACCTCGCCCTTTGCATCGTTCAGGATCGATTGAATCTGTTGCGGCGTCAGCTCGGCCACCGCACGCATATCGCCACTGGAGCGGCGTACGTAGTTGATTTTCATCGACTTCAGCAGTGGCAATTTGTCGTCTGGCAGGTTCATGCCCACCACAAAGCCGGTTGCGGTTTCCGCCAGCAAGGCCATGGCTGCGGCGTGAATGCCCTTGATGTGATTTTGCACTTTGCGCTTGTTGGCAACACTCACCACCACCCGCTGCGGCGTCACCTGTTCGAACTGCATGCCGGCGGTGCCAAGAAACGGCACCACTTTGCCCAGCAGAAAAGTTTGCGCCCACTGCTGCATGCCCGCCGGCAGCGAACTGAGTTTGCCGACCAGGCGGCTCATTTGATTGGAAGCCATGAAATCTCCGTTATATTTGCCTCAAGGTGCCAAACGCCGATACCAATGGCTTATACCGGTTGCCCGACGGCACCCAGCTCGATGCGGATCTGGCGGGCGATGTTGTCCAGCAATTCGCCCGACGACAACACCCGCGTCAATTGCAGGCCACCCTGCAATGCAGCCATGATATTGACGGCTTTCTCCCGTGCCACGCCGGCAAAGCTGAAATACCCTTGCTGCTGCCCCTCGGCCAGGATACGGGTACACCAGGCGATCAGATCATCCACAAACAGGCGGGTTTCGGCCTGCATTTCCGGTGGCAGCACCAGAAACTCCGCCGACAAAACGCCAGACGGGCAAATGCGCTGGTTCTGCGAGTAATAACGCACCGTCAGATCGAAATACCACTCCATTTTCTGCCATGGATCGGCCGACAACATCTCCTGCTGCTCGCTCCAGCGCTTGAAGCGGCGCCGGTAGCGCTGGATGATGGCCACACCGAGATCGGTCTTGCTGGGAAAGTGATAATGGATGGCGGCGTTCTTGACGCCCAGGGCGGAGGCGATATTGGAATAGCTGAAGGCACTGAAACTGCGTGTCAGCAGCAGTTCTTCAGCGGTATCGAGAATCAGTTTGCGGGTATCGGGTTTATTGGCATTGCTCATCTGCCAACTGTACTTACTGATAGGTAAGTTGTCAACGCAACAAGGTCTTGTGCGGGATCAGGCAGGGCTTATTGCGCCGGGCAATCACGCTTGATCACTTCACTCAGGCGAATCTGCCCAGAAAGCCGCCCCAGCTCTTCCTGCATCGCGTCACTGCTGTCGAACAACACAAAATCGCTGACGCTGACCTTGTCACGCAGGCCCAGTTCGGCATTACTGACACCCTTGTCCTGCAGGCTGGACAAACGAAACTGTGCAGCTTCTCGTGTCGAAAACACACCCAGCGAAATGGCATTACGCATGGAGCCGGGATCACGCACGATGAAATAATCCTTGCTGTCTAGCCCCTTCTCGCCCAGTTTCTCGATGGTTCTTTCTGCCTCGCTGGTCGATTTGGCTGGCGGCAGGTATACCCAGTAGCGTTCGCGCTCCCCCCCCTGCAGTTCGTTGAATCCGGGCTTGCCCGGCAGACCGGCAAGCAAGGTGCGTGCGCGCCCGACATCTGCCTCAGTTACGCCGGACCAGACCAGACATTGCTGTACGCTGGCACGCGCGGCCAAGGCGCCCGGTTTGCCGTGGGCCGTCAGCTTTGCCACATCTTCCGGCGATAACACGCGGATTTTTTCAGGATGGAATTCGCGCAACTGCCAGCTTTCGCCCTGCGGCGCGCGCGACAAGACACCCCAGCCAAAAGCCCCGAGATTGAACAACACCAGAAACACAAACAGCCACTTCATTCGCGCACGACCCTCAACAAACCTTCCAGAACCAGATTATCCACCAGCACCACTTTCATGTTCAGATGCGGGCGCAACAGATGGGCATCGCCACCCGACAGAATACAGGTCTTGGTGGCAAAACCAAGCAGACGCATTTCTTCGGCCATGCGACTGACGGCACCAACCAGCGCTTGCACCACACCGCTGTGAATCGCATCGGCGGTATTATCGGGGAAAGCGGAAAAACGCCCGGCAAGCAAGCCCAGATCGGCGGTATTACCGGCCAGCGCCTCACGCATCAAACGAAACCCCGGGGCAATGATGCCGCCGAGAAACTCGCCTTCTGCAGTCAGCGCATCCACAGTCAGCGCCGTTCCGGCACAGGCCACCAGGCAATTATCCTGAAGCAGGTGACGTGCGGCAATCAACGCTGCCCAGCGATCCGCGCCAAGCTGGCCCGGCTGGCGATAGCGGTTCGACACGCCTGACTGGCGGGCCTGCGGCGTCAACCAGTAAGGTTGCAAACGCCAGGCGCGGGTCAACAATTCGATCGAATGCGCAACCTCGTCACCCGCCACATTGCAGCCAACCACCCGCTCCGGCGACGGCAGACGATCCCATTCGTGTTCCAGCAAATGCATTTCGTCGTGCAGCACGCTACCGCGCGCCACTGGCGCTTCGCCATTGTGCAGCATCCATTTGACACGGGTATTGCCACAATCGATCAACAACCACATTGGAATTAGCACTCCCTCAAACTGATTTCACCCGCGTGAATCCGTTGCAACACCCCGGCCTCGTCTAGCAACAGGGTGCCGTCTTCCGCCACCCCCTGCACCACGCCGAAGCGTTCTGTTCCATTTGGCGCCAGCAAGCGTACCGGCTGTTGATGAAGATAATGCATGCTCTGCCATTCTTCGCGCAGCACCGCAAAACCGTGCACGGAAAACTGATCCAGCACCAGCAGCATCTGTTGCAGCAACAGGCCCAGCAACAGGTTGCGCGACACAGGTTGCCCCAAAGCCGCCACCGGCTGGCCGATTTGCCGCTGCATCTGCCCCAGGCGCAGATTCAGGCCCACGCCGATCACCACTTGCGACGGCCCGAGCGTATCGCCGGATACTTCAATGAGAATGCCCGCCAGCTTGCCCTGCGGCAAAAACACATCGTTCGGCCACTTCAGCCGCGCATCGGTTATGCCCGCCAGGCGCAAGGCACGCACCAGCGCCACACCCACTGCCAGGCTCAGGCCGGACAAACCAGCCACGCCCTGTTCAAAACGCCATAACAACGAGAATAGTAGACTCCCGCCGAGATTGCCCAGCCACTGTCGCCCGAGACGGCCACGCCCTGCCGATTGCCACTCACAGGCCAGCACCGTGCCGCTGTTGCATTGGGCGGCGCGGCGCAACAACACACTGTTGCTGGATTCGAGCTGATCAAACAGCGCCAGCGACAGACGTTTACCCGCATCACCGGCAGCGGCGGCAATACGCGCCGCATCCAGCCATTCGATCGGCTGGCTCAGGCGGTAGCCCTTACCACGAACCGAATGAATCTCCACACCGTACTGCTCCACGCCCTGCAGCGCCTGCCATACCGACGCACGCGACAAATCCAGCCGCTGCGCCAACGCCTCACCGGAGTGAAACGCGCCATCGGACAACAAACGCAGGATATCGAAAGTGAGAGCGCTCAAAAGAAAGGCAGGGCAACAATCAAGGTAAATTGATGTTAGCACGAACCCGCGGCACACGGCCCGCAAGACGGGCGTTTCCGCGCCATTGGCACGGCTGTTGCTTGAATGGCTGTATACCACTCACCAGCAGGGATGCGCCGCGATGTTGAAAATCATGCTAGTGAACGACGCCGACCACCGGCTCGGCCGTCTGCGCCGCGCGCTGGAAGACGCCGGCATCAATATCGTTGCCGAAGTGGATGGAGGCATGCATCTGCCGCAATATATCGAGGCGGTGCAGCCTGACGCAATCCTGATCGACAGCGACTCGCCTAGCCGCGACATTCTTGAACAACTGGTGGTCATGCACCAGCATCAACCCCGCCCGGTGGTGATGTTTGCCGACAACGCCGATCAGGAAGTCATCAGGCAGGCCATCCAGGCTGGCGTCAGCGCTTACATCTACGACGGCATCAAGTCCTCGCGCATTCAGGCATTGTTACAGGTGGCCAGCGCCCGTTTTCAGGCAGAACAGCAGTTGAAAAACGAGCTGGCCGACGTGCAGGGCAAACTCAGCGATCGCAAGCGGGTGGAGAAAGCCAAGGGCATTCTGATGCAGCAGAAACAATTGCCCGAAGACGAAGCCTATCAACTGCTACGGCGCACCGCGATGAATCGCAACATCCGTATTGCCGAGCTGGCACAGCAGATCATCAGCGCCGCCAACCTGTTGTTATAGAAAGACAATATTCATATCGGTGCATTCAGCGCAGTAAATGCACCGCGGCAATGCAGAAAAACCCGGCAAACGCGCCAATCCGCGCCAAAACCGGCAAATACGAGCTGGCACAGTTAGCGCTTAAGTAACAGCAAGGCGAAACCAAAGACGGTTTCCCAGGCAACACACAAAGGATGAGCGCCAATGGCGGCGCAAATCCGGCGAAGCGTGGCAGTGCGCCACGGTTACGCCACGGACAACGGCGTCCAGACCTCCAACCATGTGTTGGCAAGGTTTGGGCGCCTTTTTTTTCGACTGTAGCAACAATGGAGCCAAAACCATGAGCGATTCCAGAATCATTCTGCCAAGCGACACGCCTGCTGCTGAATCCAGCCGCCGTGACTTTCTGAAAACCTCTCTGCTAGGCGCCTCCGCCATGTCAATCATGTCGATGCTGCCAATCGGCACCCGTTCGGCAGCCTGGGCCGCCGGCGCCGGCGCACCGGAAAAAACCGAAGTCAAAATCGGCTTCATTCCGCTGACTGACTGCGCCTCGGTGGTGATGGCCTCGGTGCTCGGCTTCGACAAGAAATACGGCATCAAGATCATCCCCAGCAAAGAAGCCAGCTGGGCAGCCGTGCGCGACAAACTGGTGAATGGCGAACTGGATGCATCACACGTGTTGTATGGCCTGATCTACGGCGTACATCTGGGTATCGGCGGCCAGAAAAAAGACATGGCGGTACTGATGAGCCTCAACAACAACGGCCAGGCGATCACCCTTTCCAACCAGTTGAAGGAAAAAGGCGCGGTAGATGGCGCCAGCCTGAAAAAGCTGGTGGACAGCGACAAGCGCGATTACACCTTCGCCCAGACTTTTCCCACCGGCACCCACGCGATGTGGCTGTATTACTGGCTGGCGAACTACGGTATCGACCCGTTCAAAGATGTGAAAACCATCACCGTGCCACCGCCGCAAATGGTTGCCAATATGCGTGTCGGCAATATGGATGGCTTCTGCGTTGGCGAGCCGTGGAACAACCGTGCCGTAGCCGACCGCATCGGCTTCACCGCCAACACCACACAGGACATCTGGGTGGATCACCCGGAGAAGGTGCTGGGCGCCACAGCCGAGTTCTGCCAGAAATACCCGAACACGGCACGGGCGATGGTGATGGCGATTCTGGAAGCGTCGAAATGGCTCGACACCATGGCCAACCGCAAAAAAGCCGCAGAAACCATTGCCGACAAGTCGTATGTGAACTGCCCGGTCAACATCATCGATGAACGCCTCGAAGGCTGGTACGACAACGGCAACGGCAAGAAATGGAAAGACGCCAACTACATGAAATTTTACAACGACGGCAAGGCCAACTTCCCTTACCTGTCGGATGGCATGTGGTTCCTCACCCAGCACAAGCGCTGGGGCTTGCTGAAAACCGATCCTGATTATCTGGGCGTGGCCAAGCAGATCAACCGCATCGATATCTATACCGATGCAGCCAATGCGCTGAAAGTGCCGCTACCAAAGAGCCCGATGCGCAGCAGCAAGCTGATCGACGGCAAGGTGTGGGACGGCAAGGACCCGAAAGCCTATGCCGCCAGCTTTGCGATCAAGGCCTGAGCCGGGGGATAAACAACCCGCGACCGCCGACCGGGCCGATGCCGCAAACAGCGGACATCGGCCCAACAGACAGGAGTAACAACAATGAGCGCAGTGAGTTTCGATTCGGAAAAACTGGCAGACGTACTTGCGTCGCCGCAGACAGAACCGATCAAAAAGGATATCCACGTGAAAATCGTTGCCGCGACAAAGCCAGTCGAGCCGGCATTGGTAAAAGAATCGCTGGCAAGCCGTACCGCCGGCCTGGGCAAAGAGTTGATCATCAAGGGTGTGCCGCCGATTCTGGGCCTGGCACTGCTGGTGGCGCTGTGGGCCGTAGCGTCAAAATACAGCGAAGGCTTGCCTGACCCATTAAAAACCTGGGAATCGGCAGTACAGCTATTCAGTGATCCGTTTTACCAGAAAGGCCCCAACGACCAGGGCATTGGCTGGAACATCCTGGCGTCGCTGCAGCGGGTCGGCATCGGCTTTGGCCTGGCGGCAGCCATCGGCATTCCCCTCGGCTTCATCATTGGCCGCTTCGAGTTCATCTCACGCATGTTCGCGCCGATCATCAGCCTGCTGCGCCCGGTTTCGCCGCTGGCCTGGCTGCCGATCGGCCTGATGGTGTTCAAGGCTGCCAGCCCGGCATCGATCTGGGTGATTTTCATCTCCGCAATCTGGCCGATGATCCTCAACACTGCAGCCGGCGTGGCGCAGGTGCCACAGGATTACCTGAACGTGGCACGGGTGCTGAAGCTGAATGAATGGAAAGTGGTCACCAAGATCCTGTTCCCGGCTGTGCTGCCGCACGTGTTGACCGGGGTGCGCCTGTCGATTGGCGTGGCCTGGCTGGTGATTGTTGCCGCAGAGATGCTCACTGGCGGCGTGGGCCTGGGCTTCTGGGTGTGGGACGAATGGAACAACCTCAACGTCGAGCACATCATCATCGCCATCTTCGTGGTCGGGATTGTTGGCCTGCTGCTGGAGCAAGCTCTGATGTTGCTGGCGAAACGCTTTCAGTACTAAACCCCGACACACTATCGCTGCAACCGGCCGCCCCAAAAACGGGCGACCGGCCCGACAAGGAGAATCATCATGGAAAAATTCGTCTCACTCGAACACATCGACATGGCCTTCAACACCAAAAAAGGCCGTTTCGTCGCACTGCGTGACGTCAATCTGGCGATCAAGCAAGGTGAATTCGTGTCGCTGATCGGCCACTCCGGCTGCGGCAAATCCACCGTTCTCAACATCATTGCCGGCCTGCTCAACCCCAGCAACGGCGCCGCGATCTGTAACGGCCGCGAAATCGACGGCCCCGGCCCGGAACGGGCAGTGGTGTTCCAGAACCACAGCCTGCTGCCGTGGCTGAGCTGCTTCGGCAACGTGTATCTGGCAGTGGAAAAAGTGTTCGGCGCCAAAGAAGGCAAAGACAAGCTGAAACAGCGCACCCACGATGCACTGGCGCTGGTCGGCCTGAGCCACGCCGAACAGAAGCTGCCACAGGAAATTTCCGGCGGCATGAAACAGCGCGTCGGCATTGCCCGAGCGCTGGCGATGGAACCCAAGGTGTTGCTGATGGATGAACCTTTTGGGGCACTGGATGCCCTGACCCGCGCCCATCTGCAGGACGAGTTGCTGAAAATCGTCGCCGCCACCAAGAGCACGGTGGTCATGGTGACACACGATGTCGACGAGGCAGTTTTGCTGTCGGATCGCATCGTGATGATGACCAACGGCCCGGCCGCAACGGTTGGCGAGATTCTCGACGTTGACCTGCCCAAGCCACGCAAGCGCTTGGAGCTGGCGCATAACGCGGCCTACCACGATTACCGCAGTGCAGTGCTGGAATTCCTGTATCAGCGCCATGCACGCCCGGCGGCAGCGGCATAATCCGTGCACCATGCACTGGCAGCCTGTCGGGTGAATGCAAGCGTGCTCCGCCCGACAGACTGCCATGCCCCGCTAGGGAAGCGCTGATTTATTCGGCGAGCGGGATGAAGTGCAAGGAGCCCGGCGCGCAGAAAGCGAGACATATCATGAAGATAGGCGAGCTTTCGAGCACCGCGCGACGCCGCAATTCGCCC
>JAUPTR010000086.1 GCA_030917985.1 Pseudomonadota bacterium
CTGAAGCTGGCACGTCCGCTGGAAGCCAATGGCGTGCCGATCATCGGCACCAGCCCGGACATGATCGATGCCGCAGAAGACCGCGAACGTTTCCAGAAACTGTTGCAGGCGCTGGAACTGCGCCAGCCGCCAAACCGCACTGCGCGTACCCCAGGCGAAGCGATTCAGCTGGCGCAGGAAATTGGTTATCCGCTCGTAGTGCGTCCGTCCTACGTGCTGGGCGGTCGGGCAATGGAAATTGTGCATGCCCAGGCCGATCTGGAGCGCTACATGCGCGAAGCGGTCAAAGTGTCGAACGACAGCCCGGTATTGCTGGATCGCTTCCTGAATGATGCAATCGAAGTTGACGTGGATGCCATTTGTGATGGCGAGCGCGTGATGATTGGCGGCATCATGGAACACATTGAGCAAGCCGGGGTGCATTCTGGCGATTCGGCCTGCTCCTTGCCTCCGTATAGCTTGTCGCAAGAATTTCAGGATGAAATCCGCCGTCAGACCGTGGCTATGGCCAAGGCGCTGAACGTAGTGGGGCTGATGAATGTGCAGTTTGCGATTCAGAATGGTGATGTTTACGTTCTGGAAGTGAATCCACGTGCCTCGCGTACCGTGCCGTTTGTATCCAAGGCAACCAGTTTGCCGCTGGCAAAAATTGCTGCACGTTGCATGGCCGGTTCGACGCTGGACAACCAGGGTGTCAAGGGTGAAGTGATTCCGCCTTACTACTCGGTGAAAGAAGCCGTATTCCCGTTCATAAAGTTCCCGGGTGTGGATACAATTCTCGGGCCGGAAATGAAATCGACTGGTGAAGTGATGGGGGTGGGTACAACCTTTGCCGAAGCCTTCGTCAAGTCGCAATTGGCGGCATCGGTGAAGTTGCCGGCTTCGGGTAATGTCTTCATCAGTGTCAAGTTGCAGGATCGTCCGGGTGCGGTAGAAGTTGCGCGTACCTTGTCGCAACTGGGCTTTGGCCTGTTTGCAACCAAGGGTACGGGGGGCGCGATTGCAGATGCCGGTATACCGGTAACACTGGTGAACAAGGTGAACGAAGGGCGCCCGAATATCGTCGACCTGATCAAGAACGGTGAAATCCAGATGGTGATCAACACCGTCGAAGAAAAGCGTTCGGCGATTCAGGATTCGTACTATATTCGCCATGCGGCGCAGCAGGCGCGCCTGACCATCTACACTACGCTGGCAGGCGCCCGCGCCGCCTCAATCGGCATGCAGCACATGGCCGAACTCGCGGTGTATGATGTGCAGGGTTTGCATCAACAGGTTGCTGGCAAGCTGTAACTAGACAATTGAGTCAGCCGTGGGCCGCCGTCTTGGGACGGCGGCCCGTTATTTTGGCTGAGCTAACAGGAGAAGCGAAAAATGATCAAGGTGCCGCTGACAGTGGTGGGAGCGGAAATGCTCAAGCAAGAGCTGCATCATCTGAAAACGGTTGAACGCCCGAATGTGATTCAGGCGATTTCTGAGGCGCGGGCGCAGGGCGACCTGTCGGAAAATGCAGAATACGACGCTGCCAAAGAGCGTCAGGGCTTTATCGAGGGGCGGATTGCCGAACTGGAAGGCAAGCTGTCGAACGCCCAGGTTATCGATCCGACCACCATCGAGGCTGAAGGTCGTATCGTGTTTGGCGCTACCGTCGAACTGGAAGACCTGGAAACGGGTGATGTGGTCAAATACCAGATCGTCGGTGACGACGAGGCTGATATCAAGTCGGCCAAAATTTCGGTGAGCTCGCCCATTTCACGCGCATTGATCGGCAAATTCGCTGGTGATGTGGCTGAGGTGCAGGCGCCCGCCGGTATTCGTGAGTATGAAGTGCTGGACGTGCAATACATCTGAGTGAAACCATGAGCAATTTTCCTGATTCGCTGCGAAATATTGCATTGACCCTTTGGGTGGGTGGTTTGTGGGCAATTGGAGTGCTGGTGGCTCCGATCCTGTTTGCGTCGGTGCCTGATCGCGCATTGGCTGGTGTGTTGGCCGGCAAGATGTTTAATGCGATTGCCTGGGTCGGTATCGGTAGTGCGGTCTATCTGTTGGGTCATACCCTGTATCGGATTGGCTTCAGGGGGATGAAAGAGGGTAGCTTCTGGTTGATTGTGGTCATGTTGCTGCTGACGCTGATCAACAGTTTCGCCATTCATCCCTGGATCGCCCATCTCAAGGCGCAGGCAGTGCAGGTGGCGCAGGGTGTATTCGGGGGCGGATTTGATACCGCACACGCCTTATCGACCTTGTTGTATCTGATGGTTTGCCTGTTGGGCCTGGTGCTGGTGGTAAAGAGCGGCGGCAAGGGCTGAGCCGCCGTCTGTAAGGCTTAACGTTGTCTGTTGCCCATTTGGCGGCGACGATTGCCACCCGGGCGGCCTTTGTCGATACGCACTTCCACTTTGGGTTTTGCTTCGACCTTGGCAACCTTGGCTGTGGGCAGGGGTTTCTTCTTGCCCACCGGCAATTCAATTTTTGGCTCTGCGCCCGGACGGTATAACAACAGCAATTTACCAATGTGTTGTACTGGCGCGCATTCCAGGTGTTCACAGATTTCTGTCATCAGCGTGATGCGCGTTTCGCGCTCATCGCCCAGAACCCGCACTTTGATCAATTCGTGTGCATCCAGGTTGCGAGCCAGTTCCCGCATCACCGACTCGGTCAATCCCTGGTTGCCGATCATGACAGTCGGTTTGAGGTGATGTGCCAGAGCGCGCAAAAAGCGGCGCTGTTCGGTGTTTAGTTCAATCATGGCGGTAACTCGCTGAAAAACCGGTAATATTAACTCATGAAACAAACCAAGACCAGCAAAGCATGGATGCGTGAGCATCTCAACGATCATTATGTGCATCTGGCGCAAAAGGATGGCTATCGCTCGCGTGCAGCATACAAGCTGCTGGAAATCAGCGATAAGGACAATCTGCTTCGCCCCGGCATGGTGGTAGTGGATCTTGGCTCGGCTCCGGGTAGCTGGACGCAGGTGGCCATGCAGAAAGTAGGCAAGTCCGGGGCAGTGTTTGCGCTGGATATATTGCCGATGGACCCGGTGCCTGGTGTGGCTTTTTTGCAGGGGGATTTCCGCGAGGAAAGCGTTCTGCATCAGTTTGAAGCCATGCTTGACGGGCGGACTGTGGATCTTGTTATTTCCGATCTTGCCCCCAATATAGCTGGCAATGCAATGATGGATATGCCGCGCAGTATTTATCTGATTGAGCTGGCTCTGGATTTTGCTCAGCGACATCTGCGGCCGGGTGGTAATTATCTGGTCAAAGCGTTTCAGGGAAGTGGTTATCCTGAGTATCTGGCGCTGTTGAAACAGCATTTCGAGCAGGTTGTGACGCGTAAGCCAAAGGCTTCTCGCGATCGCAGCAATGAAATTTATCTGCTAGGCAAGAACAAGCGTGCTGATACCGCGCCGGTATTTGATTTGCCCAGTGGCTAATGCTGACAGTGCCGGTGATTGGGTTTAGAATGGTTTTTGGATTTTTCCGTATATAGCAGTACGAAGGAGTAGACGTGAACAACATCGGCAAGAACATTGCGATCTGGCTCATTATCGGCTTGGTGCTGATGACTGTGTTCAACCAGTTCAGCAAGCGGCACGAGCCGCAAAGCCAGATGGCCTATTCGGAGTTTGTCGATGAGGTTCGTCAGGGGCGTATTGCATCGGTAGAGATTGAAGGCCACCCCCTGCGTGGGCAGATGTTGCGTGGCAAGCGTTCGGATGGCAGCGCTTTTTCCACCTTGGCGCCCTACGATCCAGGGATGGTTGGAGACCTGCTGAAAAACAACGTGCGTTTTTCCGCCAAGCCGGAAGAAGAGCAATCCTTGTTGATGCAGGTATTTATTTCCTGGTTCCCGATGCTGTTGCTGATTGGTGTATGGATTTTCTTCATGCGTCAGATGCAGGGTGGCGGCAAAGGCGGTGCATTCTCCTTCGGCAAGAGTCGGGCGCGTATGCTGGATGAATCGAGTAATCCGGTATTGTTCGCCGATGTGGCCGGTTGTGACGAGGCCAAGGAAGAGGTGCAGGAAATCGTCGAATTCCTGCGTGACCCAAGCAAGTTCCAGCGTCTGGGTGGACGCATTCCGCGTGGTGTCTTGCTGGTGGGCTCTCCGGGAACCGGTAAAACCTTGCTGGCCAAGGCGATTGCGGGTGAAGCAAAAGTACCTTTCTTTTCGATTTCCGGTTCGGATTTCGTGGAAATGTTTGTCGGCGTAGGTGCTGCCCGTGTTCGTGACATGTTTGAACAGGCGAAGAAAAATGCACCTTGCATCATATTTATCGACGAAATCGATGCCGTTGGCCGCCAGCGTGGTGCTGGTCTGGGTGGGGGTAACGACGAGCGCGAGCAAACACTGAATCAATTGCTGGTTGAGATGGATGGCTTTGAGGCCAATTCCGGCATCATCGTGGTTGCCGCAACCAACCGTCCTGATGTGCTTGACCCCGCATTACAGCGCCCGGGGCGTTTTGATCGTCAGGTTGTCGTTCCGTTGCCGGATATTCGTGGCCGTGAGCAAATTCTCAGTGTGCATATGCGTAAGGTGCCGATTGCCGCCGATGTGCGTGCGGACCTGATTGCGCGTGGTACGCCAGGTTTCTCCGGTGCCGATCTGGCCAATCTGGTAAATGAAGCAGCTTTGTTTGCTGCGCGCCAGAACAAGCGTCTGGTAGACATGAATGACTTCGAGTCTGCCAAGGATAAGGTCATGATGGGGGCGGAACGTCGCTCGGTTGTGATGAGTGAAGAAGAACGCAAGAATACCGCTTATCATGAGTCCGGACACGCCGTGGTGGCCAAGTTGCTGCCCAAGGCCGATCCGGTGCATAAAGTCACAATCATCCCGCGTGGCCGAGCCCTGGGGGTGACGCTTTCCTTGCCCGTGCAGGATCGCTTCAGCTATGACCGTGATTTTATGCTGCAGCAGATTTCGATTCTGTTCGGCGGCCGGTTGGCGGAAGAAATTTTCATGCACCAGATGACGACAGGCGCATCGAATGACTTTGAACGGGCCACCAAACTGGCGCGTGACATGGTGATGCGTTACGGTATGTCGGATGCACTGGGGCCGATGGTGTATGGCGAGAATGATCAGGAAGTGTTCCTGGGGCGCTCGGTAACGACACACAAGAATCTGTCGGAAGCGACCATGCAGCAGGTTGATGCCGAGATTCGCCGCATTATCGATGAGCAGTATGCGCTGGCGCGCCAGCTGCTTGAAGATAACCGTGACAAGGTTGAAGCAATGACCCGTGCGCTGCTGGAATGGGAAACCATTGACGCCGACCAGATCAATGACATCATGGATGGCCGTCCTCCACGTGCGCCTCGCCCAAATGGCTCTGCACCGAAAAATGATGCTCCACCTTCGACGCCTACCGCGACTGTGACGCCGGCTCAGGAAGTCTGATCGCAACAAGCCGGCCCTCTTGCAGGGTCGGCTTCATTTC
>JAUPTR010000087.1 GCA_030917985.1 Pseudomonadota bacterium
CGGCATCGGCCAGATGATCGACGAAAAAGCCATCGTCAACGCCATCGTCGGCCTGCTCGCCACTGGCGGCTCGACCAACCACACACTGCATTTGGTGGCGATTGCGCGCGCTGCCGGCATCCTCATCAACTGGGGCGATTTTGACGCGCTGTCGGGCGTGGTGCCGCTGCTGGCCAAGGTCTACCCGAATGGTGACGCCGACGTGAACCATTTCCACGCCGCTGGCGGGCTGGGCTTTTTGATTCGCGAACTGCTCGACGCCGGACTTCTGCACGACGACGTATTCACGGTGCTGGGCCACGGCCTGCGTGCCCACACGCAAGAGCCAACGTTGCAGGACGGGGAACTGCGCTGGCGCGATGCGCCACAACACAGCCTTGACCCGAAAGTGCTGCGCGCCGCCAGCGAGCCGTTTACCCACGACGGTGGCTTGCGCTTGCTGCAGGGCAACCTCGGCCGTTCGGTGATCAAAGTCTCGGCGGTGAAACCGGAACACCGCGTGGTGCGCGCCCCGGCGATTGTGTTTGAAAGCCAGGATGCCCTGTTGCAAGCCTACAAAGCCGGTGAGCTGCAGCGCGATTTCATCGCCGTGGTGCGCTTCCAGGGCCCGCGCGCCAACGGCATGCCAGAGCTGCACAAACTCACGCCGCCACTGGCCAATCTGCAGGATGCCGGCTTCAAGGTGGCACTGGTCACCGACGGCCGCATGTCCGGCGCATCCGGCAAGGTGCCAGCGGCGATTCATGTGTCGCCAGAAGCGTTGTGCGATGGCCCGCTGGCCAAGGTGCGCGATGGCGATATGATCCTGCTGGACGCCGAGCAGGGGCTGCTGCAGGTGGACGTGAGTGATGCCGAATGGCAGGCGCGCACGCCGGCCGTGGCCGACCTCAGCGCCAACCAACACGGCATGGGCCGCGAACTGTTCGGCCTGTTCCGCGCCAATGCCACCGCGGCAGAGTTGGGCGCCAGCAGTTTCGGCGGAGAGCTGTAGGTCGGGTTTCAACCCGACAATATCGCCTACGCTTGGCACCGCGTCGGATTGAAATCCGACCTACAATCGGCCGGCCTGCAGCCCGCTCTGGCATTGGCCTGCAGGCAAGGCTGTGAGCCAATGCCAGAGCGGCTTGCAGGGCATTGAAGTTTTGTAGGGTGGGCAAGGTGTTGCCCACGCAAATCGGTGGGCAGCAAGCTGCCCACCCTACCCGGATTCCGCAAAATCGCGGCAGAAGAATTCACGGAGAAACAGATGTTGATCGATTCCATCCTGCGCACCTCGCCGGTCATGCCGGTGATTGTCATCGACCAGGTCGAACAGGCCGTCCCGCTGGCCAAAGCGCTGCTGGCTGGCGGCATTCGCGTGCTGGAAGTGACATTGCGCACTCCCGCCGCGCTCGAAGGTGTACGCCGCATCCGCGCCGAAGTGCCGGACGCCATCGTCGGCACCGGCACCGTCACCAACCCGACCGAGCTGCAAGCCAGCATCGCTGCTGGTGCGGTATTCGCCGTCAGCCCCGGCCTGACGCCCGCGCTGCTGGCGGCAGCCAAGGATGGACCGATTCCGCTGCTGCCGGGCGTGATGACGCCATCCGAACTGATGCAGGCACGCGACGCCGGCTTCACCCACCTGAAACTATTCCCCGCCGTCCCCGCTGGCGGCATCAAACTGCTGCAGGCTTTCAATGGCCCGTTCCCCGACATCAGATTCTGCCCCACCGGCGGCATCTCGCTGCAAACCGCGCCGGATTATCTGGCGCTGCCGAATGTGTTGTGTGTCGGTGGCTCGTGGCTGACGCCGAAGGAGATGCTGGAGAAGGGCGATTGGGCGGGGATTACGGCGTTGGCAAGGCAGGCGAGTGGGTTGGCTGTCGGCAGCAAGCGGTAGCCGCCTGCCCGCTGGCTGCGTTGCCATTGGGTTCGCAGCGGGTTCAGCTGCGATGACGCCAGTATCCCGGCCGGCGCCGATGATGGGCCAGCGCGACGATCAGCAGCTGGCCGGTTTGCGCTCGATAGACCACGTTGAATGGAAACCTGCGCAGCGCAAAGCGACGGGTTTCTGCTATCCAGACACTCCCCAGCTCCGGTTGCCCGGCCAGCAATGTAAGCACTCGTTCAAATTCGGCAAGCAAGGCGGCACCCAGCTGCCGGTTGGCTTGAGTGGCGTAGAAGATTGCCGCCGCCTGCAACTCTTCGGCTGCGGCGGGGTGCAGGACGATATTCACTTGATCGCGGCGCGGGCCTGTGCCAGAGCCGTTTGCAAGGCCACAGTGCCGCTTGCTCCGCTGTCGATATCGGCTAAACGGCTGGCCACTTCGGCCGCCCAGGCGGCGTCGTTTTCCGCATCCTGATCCAGGCTGGCCAGCAGGTGTTCGGCCAGCAGCGCCCGTTCGCCGGCTGGCAGTTTGAGAGCTTCCGCTTCGACGATTTCCAGAGGGGTGGGCATGGCAAAAGCTCCAATGGGATTTGTTTTATTGTAGCGCGCCTTGTTGTGATAAAGCGCGATGCCATGCCGCAGGAGTCGCTTTGCCGCCCTGCTGCCCGCTCTGGTATTGCCCTGCAGCCCGGCCTGCAAGCCAATATGGATGCGCCTTCCAGCCATGCCATCCAGCACTGTTGCCGCCCATTGATCCCGGTCAAATCCTCCAGCGCCGATCGCTACCAGAATGGCCGGCTCGACAAGGAGGAGCCCAGCAATGCAACAGACCAAGATTCTGCTCGACGAACACGAGATTCCCACCCACTGGTACAACGTCGTCGCCGACATGCCCAATCCGCCGTCGGCACCGCTGGGGCCGGATGGGCAGCCGATCAGCCCGGCGATGATGCAGGCGATTTTCCCCGACAACATCATCGAGCAGGAGATGTCGGCGCAGCGCTGGATCGAGATCCCCGCCGAGGTGCGGCAAGCATTGACCATGTGGCGGCCGGCGCCGCTGTTCCGCGCGCATCGGCTGGAAGCCGCGCTCGGTACGCCGGCGAAGATTTTCTACAAATACGAAGGCGTCAGCCCGGCCGGGTCGCACAAGCTGAATTCGGCGGTGGCGCAGGCGTATTACAACCGCGAGGCCGGCATCCGCCGCCTGACCACCGAAACCGGCGCCGGGCAGTGGGGCTCGTCGCTGGCGCTGGCGGGGCAAATGTTCGGCATCGATATCCGTATCTACATGGTCAACGTCAGTTACCAGCAAAAGCCGTTCCGCCGCTCGATGATGCAGACCTGGGGCGCCGAGGTGCTGGCCAGCCCGACCCATCTCACCGAATTCGGCCGCAAAATTCTCGCTGAAGATCCGAATAGCCCCGGCTCGCTGGGGATTGCCATTTCCGAAGCGGTGGAAGAAGCCGCATCACGCGCCGATACCAAATATTCGCTTGGTTCGGTGCTGAACCACGTGTTGCTGCATCAGACGGTGATCGGGCTGGAGGCGAAAAAGCAGCTGGAGAAAATCGGCGAATATCCGGACATGGTATTTGCGCCGTGTGGCGGCGGTTCCAACTTCGGCGGGCTGGCGTTCCCGTTCCTGGCTGACAACGCCGCCGGCAAAAAGGTGCGGCTGGTGGCAGTGGAGCCCACTTCGTGCCCGAGCCTGACACGCGGCCACTATGCCTACGACTTCGGCGATTCGGCAGGGATGACGCCGCTGACGTTGCAATACACGCTTGGCCACGATTTCATGCCGCCGTCGATCCATGCTGGCGGGCTGCGTTATCACGGCGCGTCGGCGCTGGTGTCGCAGCTGTACCATGAGAAACTGATCGAGGCAGTGGCGGTGCCGCAGGTGGCAACATTTGACGCAGGCGTACAGTTTGCCCGCGCTGAAGGCATTATCCCGGCGCCGGAATCCTGCCACGCGATCCGCGCGGTGCTGGATGAGGCGCTGCGTTGCAAGGCCAGCGGCGAGCCAAAAACCTTGTTGTTCAATCTGTCCGGTCACGGTCATTTTGATATGGCGGCTTACGACAAATATTTTGCCGGCAAGCTGGAGGATTACGACTATCCGCAAGAGGCCATCGAGGCGGCGCTGGAGCGGCTGCCGAAGGTGAAATAAGCCGCTTTGCCCAGTAAAAAGGCCCGGAATTTTCCGGGCCTTTTTACTGGCTGACAGCAGGGTGTCAGCCGAACAGTTTGCCTTTCAGCAGATCCAGCCCCTGTTCCAGCAGGCCGCCGCCTTCGATGCTGCCGTTAGGGGTGAGTTTGTCGACCACTTGCGGCAGCAATTGCGCCAGACTGCCGGCAGCCTGATCGGGCGACAGGCCGAGCTTGGCGGCGATCTGGCTGATTTGTTCATTGCCCAGCACCTGTTGCAGTGCTTCGGCGGATACCGGCAGATTTTCGCCGGTGCCTACCCACGACGCAGCGACGTCCCTCAGGCCTCCGTTCTGCAATTTCTGCACCAAGCCACCCAGTCCGCCTTGTTGGTCGATCAGATTGCTGATTGCGCTCATCGCTTCACTGCTGCCACCTTGCCCGAGCATGCTGCCCAGTTGATCGAGTAAACCCATGATTCTTCTCCTGCGTGGTTGAAATGGAATCACTGATAAGTTTAGTGCGCTCAGGCGCGGAAAAATATGCCCGTCCGGCAGCCAGGATGCAAAAAGAAAAAGGCCGGATGAACCGGCCATTTTCACTGGAGTTGGCGGTGAATCAGCCTGCCAGTTGCTGTAGCGGCTCGATGCGGACATGGTGGCCGCTGATGTTGGCCTGGAACCATTCATCGAATGCCAATACCTGATCGGCGTTCAGATGCAGGCCGAGTTTGCTGCGGCGCCAGAGGATATCTTCTGCGCTGCGTGCCCATTCCCTGGCAACCAGAAACTCGACTTCGCGCTGATACAGGTCGGCACCGAAATGCTGGCCGAGATCGGCAAGGCTGCTGGCGCCACGCAGGATATCGTTGACGCGGCCACCGTAGGCACGCGCCAGGCGCTTGGCCATGCGTGCCGGCAGCCACGGGTTGCGCAATTGCAGGCTGGCGAGAAATTCGTTGAAGTCGCCGATATCGCCACCCGGCAGCGGCGCCAGTTCCTGTGCCTTGGCGCGCAGCTTGAAGAACGGCGCCAGATCGCGGATCGCATGCAGGGCCAGTTGGCGGTAGGTGGTGATTTTGCCGCCGAAAATCGACAGCACCGGCGTCTGGCCATTGTCGTGGCGCAGCGAGAATACGTAATCGCGGGTGACGGCCGACGGGTTGTCGGAGTCGTCGTCATACAGCGGACGCACGCCGGAGTAGGTCCAGACGATGTCCTGCGTGGTCACCGGTTTGTTGAAATATTCGCTCACCAGCTGGCACAGGTATTCCGATTCTTCCTGCTCGATCGCCACGTGCGCCGGGTCGTCGGTGTAGGGCACATCGGTGGTGCCAATCAGGCTGAAATCGTTTTCGTAGGGGATAACGAAGGCGATGCGGTTGTCGTGGTTTTGCAGGATGTAGGCCTGATCACCTTCATACAGCTTGGGCACCACGATGTGGCTGCCCTTGATCAGGCGCACGCCTTTCTTGGTGCGCACGCCGAGCTTCTGTTTCAGCACGTCTTCCACCCACGGGCCGGCGGCGTTGACGATACCTTTGGCGAACACGGTTTGCGCCACGCCGGTGTCTACATCCACCATGCGTGCACGCCAGATGTTGCCGACTTTTTCAGCCGCTTCGATACGGGTGCGGGTGAGGATTTTGGCGCCATGTTCCTGCGCCTGCAGTGCGTTCAGCAGCACCAGGCGCGCATCGTCCACCCAGCAGTCCGAGTATTCGAAACCACGCACAAATTCGTTTTTCAGCGGCTCGCCCTGCTGGCTCTTGCGCAGATTCAGCGATCTGGAAGCGGGCAGGATTTTGCGGCCACCGAGGTGGTCGTACATGAACAGGCCGGCGCGGATCATCCAGGTCGGGCGTAATGCCTTGTGGTGTGGCAGCACAAAACGCAGTGGTTTGATGATGTGTGGCGCCATCTGCAGCAGCACTTCTCGCTCGGTGAGGGCTTCGCGCACCAGGCGGAATTCGTAATATTCGAGGTAGCGCAGGCCGCCGTGGATCAGTTTGCTGGAGCGTGACGACGTGCCCGAGGCCAGGTCGTTCTGCTCACACAACACAATGCTCAGGCCGCGTTGTGCCGCTTCGTTGGCAATGCCAACACCATTGATGCCGCCACCTATCACCAGCAAGTCGTAGACCAGATTTTCCACAGTACCCATCGCTATTCCAGACCTCTATCAGCAGTATGGTATGTCGGTGATTTGATGGACACTTTTATCGTGTCCTCGCGGTTCAATCGGCCGACGCTTTTTTGATGGGTTCAGTTTAGCGGAGTTGAGTTTCAAATTCAATCAAAAATGTTCGTTTATTTTCGTAATTTAATTATTCTGTAATTTAGTGAAAATGTTTTGACTGGGCTTTGCGCAAAAAAACGGCAACCCGAAGGTTGCCGTCTTCTGCCTGTAATCAGCCTGGGTCAGTTGCGCAGGCTGATCACCGGCCAGCCGTGTGCTTCTGCGTGAGCGCGTAATGTGTCGTCCGGGTCTACCGCCACCGGATGGCTCACTTGTTCCAGCAGCGGCAGGTCGTTGCGCGAATCGCTGTAAAACCAGCTTTCTTCAAAATCCGCCAGCTTCTCACTGCGCTCTTGCAGCCAGTGTTCGAGGCGGGTGATTTTGCCGCCCTGAAAGCAGGGAATGCCGGTTGGTTTGCCGGTGTATTCGCCGTCGATGATTTCCGGCTCGGTGGCAATCAGGTGTTCGATGCCGAATTCGCGTGCAATCGGGCCGGTCACAAAACGATTGGTGGCGGTGATGATCAACACCAGATCGCCAGCCTCCTGATGCTGTTTTACCAGCGCACGTGCCTTGTCGGTGATCAGCGGCACGATGTGTTGCCGCATGTATTCGCGGTGCAATTCGTCCAGCTCGGCACGTTTGAAGCGGCCCAGCGGGCTGAGCTGAAAAGCGAGGAAAGCCTGGATATCGAGTGTGCCGGCTTTATAGTGCTCAAAAAAACGGTCGTTTTCGCGGGCGGTGCTTTCGGCGTCGAGAATGCCCTTGCTGATCAGGAAACGTGGCCATTCCACGTCGCTATCACCAGCCAGCAGGGTGTTGTCGAGATCAAACAGGGCAATACGCATTTTCAATCGGTCCTACGTTAGGTTTTGCAGCACCTGCCGCAGCAAGGGCAGGGTGACGGGTTTCTGTTTCGAAAGCGAAGTGTGATCCAGCTCGGCAACAATCGAC
>JAUPTR010000088.1 GCA_030917985.1 Pseudomonadota bacterium
AATAAGCCTGATGAAGGGTATCGCTGTTGCCCACCGCCATCAGTTCACTCAGCTTGCGTGGCAGAACCGGAATCAGCGATGCCAGTTGTGGCGCTTCGCGCTTGAAATTGTTGAGCAGGGCCTTCATGCCGATCTGTTCGTCCATCCAGCGCACCAGAAAAGGTTTGGCGGTTTGCCACAGGTCAAGTTGTGGATCCAGTTGTCGCCCCAGTCCTTCGATATTGAGCAGGGTTTTTTGCAGTAATACCAGTTGTGGCTGGATTTCAACATTAAAGCGGCGCGATGTTTCAAACAGTCGCAGCAGCACTTGTCCAAACGAAATTTCTGCCAGGGGACGATCAAAAATCGGTTCGCAGACGGTGCGTACTGCCGCTTCCAGTTCTTCCACGCGGGTGTCTGCCGGCACCCAGCCGGATTCGATGTGGGCGCTGGCGACGCGCTTGTAGTCGCGGTTGAAGAAGGCGAGAAAGTTGACCGCCAGATAATGCTTGTCGTAGTCGGTGAGGGTGCCGATGATGCCGAAGTCGAGCGCGATATAGCGGCCATCTGGCGCGACCATGATGTTGCCGGGGTGCATGTCGGCATGAAAGAAGCCGTCGCGGAATACCTGGGTGAAGAAAATCTCCACGCCAAAGCGTCCCAGTTGTTTCAGGTCGATGCCATCGGCAAGCAGTTTGTCGATCTGGCCGATCGGGGTGCCATACATGCGTTGCATCACCATCACCTCGCGCCGGCACCAGTCCCAGTGGATTTCCGGAACGAGTAGCATGTGTGAATGCAGGAAATTGCGCCGCAACTGGCTGGCATTCGCCGCTTCGCGGCCAAGGTCCAGCTCGTCGTGCAGATAGGTGTCGAACTCAGCCACCACTTCGCGTGGCTTTAGGCGCTTGCCGTCGGCAAACAGGCGCTCCAGCAGCCCGGCCATTGCGCGCAGCAGTGCCAGATCCTGTTCAATGATCGGCAGAATGCCAGGGCGCAGAATCTTGATCGCGACTTCCTTGCCGTCCGGCAACTCGGCGAAGTGTACTTGTGCCACGGATGCGCTGGCGACCGGGGTGGGGTCGAATTTGTGGAAAACCTGCTCCGGGGGCCGGCCATAGGCGCCGATCAGGACGGCACGGGCCTGGTCTGGCGCAATCGGCGGCACCCGGTCTTGCAGCTTGGCCAGTTCATCGGCCAAATCCGGCGGCAGGATGTCGCGCCGGGTGGATAATACCTGGCCGAATTTGACGAAAATGGGGCCGAGGCTTTCCAGTGCCAGGCGCAGGCGTAGTGCCCGTGGCTGGCTCAGGTCGCGCCAGAACAACAGGCGGGCCAGCAAGGTGCGGGCACCCACCAGGCGTTCGTGGCCGAGCAGAAACTCATCAAGACCAAAGTGCAGCGCAACGCGCAGGATTTTGAGCAGTCGCAACAGGAACATTGGCGGGGCTTTTTCAGGTTTTGGGTGAGCAGAACAGGTGCTGCAGTCGTGCCAGCCGCTTTTCCAGTCGCTCGGCATCGTCACGCAGGGTGTCGACATCATTGATGAATTGCTGAATCTGCGCCTTGTGCGCAATCAGTGGCTGTTCTTCGGTCCAGTGTTCGACCAGGTTTTCCGAGAGGTTTTTCAGCCATTGCCCACGTGAGCCAAATAACGATTGGCCAAGTTGCGACAGCCGGTTGGCGGTGATATCGCCCACCAGTCGCGACAGGTCTTCAGTGGCATCCCAGCGTAACTGCATCAGCACCCGGCCCAGCTCGGCCGCGAATTCCGATTCGCCACTGATGTGGATGTCGTTGAGTGCGGCCTGATCGTGCATGAGCAGCCGTGGAACCAGCGACAGCGGAATCGACAGCGTAGCATTCGCTTCTTGCTCGCTGGCGCTGAGCAGCCCGTTGCTGTCGATGACAAAACGGATGTCGTGAGGTGGCAGCAGCAGGCGCGCCACTTTGCCTGTCATGGGCTGCAGCCGGCGCGGCAGCACGGGTTGCTGCGCCAGCAGGTGATTGAGTGTGGCAACCGACAGGCGATTGAGCATTTAGAACTTGTAGCCCTTGTGCAAGGCCACCACGCCGGCAGTCAGGTTGAAATAGTCCACCCGGTCAAAGCCTGCGTCGCGCATGATCTGTTTCAGTTCTTCCTGCGACGGGTGCATGCGGATCGACTCGGCGAGGTAGTTGTAGCTCTCGGCATCGTTGGCCACCAGCTTGCCCATCAGCGGCAGTGCCTTGAATGAATACAGGTCGTAGGCGGGTTTGAGCGGTTCCCATACCTTGGAAAATTCCAGAACCAGCAATCGGCCGCCGGGCTTCAAAACCCGGAGCATTTCCTTTAGTGCCATATCCTTGTGTGTCATGTTGCGCAGGCCGAATGCTACCGAAACGCAGTCGAAATATTCGCTGGGGAAGGGCAGCTTTTCTGCGTCACACTGTGCCACCGGAGTAATCACGCCTTTGTCCAGCAGGCGGTCGCGGCCTACGGTCAACATCGAGCTGTTGATGTCGGTGAGCCAGACTTCACCACTGCTGCCAACACGCTTCTTGAACGCCAGCGACAGGTCGCCAGTGCCTCCGGCAATATCCAGCACCTTCTGGCCGCTGCGCACGCCGCTGTTTTCAATGGTGAAGTTTTTCCACAGACGGTGCATGCCTGCCGACATCAGGTCGTTCATGATGTCGTATTTCTTGGCAACAGAATGGAAAACCTCGGCAACCTTGTGCGCCTTGTCGGCTTCGGCAACGGTCTGGAATCCGAAATGGGTTTGTTTGTCCATGTGCGTGTCTTTCATTCGCGGCTGGCGCCGGCGCGGGCCAGTTGCGCCAGATAGTCCTGCCAGTTGGCTTGCTGATTGCGGCCGAGTTGGTAGAGGTAGTCCCAGGAATACAATCCCGAGTCGTGACCGTCATCAAATACCAGTTTGACTGCGTAATTGCCGACTGGCTGGATGTCGACAATTGCTACGTGTTTTTTTCCGGTTTGCAGTTTGGCCTGGTCGGGCGAGTGGCCGCGCACTTCGGCAGAAGGCGAAAAAACCCGCAGGTATTCGCAGCTGAGGCGACACTGCTGGCCATCGTCAAAGCTGATTTCCAGTTCGCGGGTTTGCTGATGCAGTTTGATTTCGCAAGGAATCGGGGTGTGTGGGGTCAAGCCCGCCATGATTCAGACCAGATAACGCAGAATGCAGCATCTTATCAAATCCATTGCCTGCCCGCATGTTGAGTGCAACAAAGCGCACGGGCGCCGGCATTTGCCGGGTTGGCGCAATAATCTGTCGTGGCGCGGAGACTTTTCATTTTTGTGTAACAATTGTTTCTTAAGCTCGCAACATTGCTTTCAATGTCAGAGAGATATAAAAGATGCCCGCGAATATCCTGTTGGTGGAAGACGAGCCTGCGATTCAGGAACTGATTGCCTTTAATCTGGAGCAGGCCGGCCATCATGTCTTGCGCGCCGACACTGCAGAGCAGGGCTTGAGTCTGGTAAAAAACGCCCTGCCTGATCTGGTGCTGCTGGACTGGATGTTGCCCGGTGTCTCCGGCATTGATTTTACCCGCCGCTTGCGCAGCGACGAGCGAACCAAGACCGTACCGATCATCATGCTCACCGCGCGTTCCGAAGAGCCGGACAAGATTGCCGGGCTGGAAAGTGGTGCGGATGACTACATTACCAAGCCATTCAGCCCGCGCGAGCTGGTGGCGCGCATCAAGGCTGTGTTGCGCCGTCGTGCACCACAAATGACCGATGATGTGGTTGATGTGAACGGTTTGCGTCTTGATCCGACCACCCATCGTGTGACTGCCCAGGGGCGTCCACTTGATCTGGGTCCGACAGAGTTTCGCCTGTTGCATTTTTTCATGACACATTCCGAGCGCGTGCATTCGCGGTCGCAGTTGCTGGATCATGTCTGGGGCGATCATGTGTTTGTTGAAGAACGAACCGTAGATGTGCATATTCGCCGCCTGCGTTCGGCGCTGGAGCCTTCCTGTCATGCCGATCTGATCCAGACTGTGCGCGGAGCGGGTTACCGTTTTTCGGTGCAGGGCTGATCTGCCTTTCTGTGCATTTGCCGTCTCTGCGTCATGTTGACGTGGGATAATCGGCCGTCTTGATTGCAAGGTATCTACTTTGTCGACCTTCTGGGCTCGCTCGCTCGCGATTGTGCTGATCGCGTTGTTATTGTCGTTGGTTGTCTGGCCGTTTTTCGGCCCCTTGGGTGTATTGCTGTTGTTCTGCCTGTTGTTGCTGGGGGTACTCGGCTTTCATTTGCTGCAGATCGCCCGCCTGGTGCGCTGGTTGCAGCAGCCATCTTTGGATACGGTGCCGGAAAGTTTCGGCACCTGGGAGACGGTTTACAGCCAGCTGTATCAAATGGTGCGCGAGCAATCCCGCAGCCAGCAAAAGCTCACCAATACGCTGGATCGTTTCGTCAGCGCCGGCGAGGCCATGCCTGACGGTGTGGTGATGCTCAATGACAAGGATCGCATCGAGTGGTGCAACCCCCTGGCCATGCGCCATTTCAATCTCGACCGCAAAAAGGATGTAGGGCAGCAGATCAGTTATCTGGTGAGGGCGCCGGATTTCATCGAGTATTTGCGCCTGCAGGATTTCAGCCACCCGTTGACCATGCGTGTTGGCCGCAATCAGGAAATGGTGTTGTCGGTGCAGCTGGTGCCATTTGATGTGTCGCGCAAATTGCTGTTGAGCCGCGATGTGACGCAGCTAGACCGGGTGCAGACGGTGTTGCGCGATTTTGTTGCCAATGTTTCGCATGAATTGCGCACGCCCCTGACCGTGGTGGGGGGCTTTCTCGAAACACTGATCGACATGCCGACACTGGATGCCGAGCTTACCCGCAAATACATGGGCATGATGCAGACACAAACCCAGCGAATGCATCGTCTGGTAGAAGATCTGCTGGTGCTGTCGCGCCTGGAGAGCAATCAGCAATCGGTGCCCGAAGAGCGCATCAATCTGCCGCAGTTATTGCAAACCTTGCTGGTCGAGGCGCAAGGCCTGAGCCAGGGGCGGCATCAGATCGAGCTGAAAGTGGATGGCAGCAGCTGGCTGATCGGTAGCCACGATGAGTTACACAGTGCTTTTGGCAACCTGATCAGTAATGCCATTCGTTATACCCCCGAGGGCGGCATGATCAAACTCAGCTGGAGCGAGGCAAACGGCAGTGGCCAGTTTGCCGTGACCGACTCCGGGATCGGCATCGAGGCCAAACATATCTCGCGCCTGACCGAGCGTTTTTACCGTGTTGATCGTGGCCGCTCACGCGAAACCGGCGGCACCGGTCTTGGCCTGGCCATTGTCAAGCATGTATTGATGCGGCACCAGGCGATGCTGGAGGTTTCCTCCGAGTTGGGGCGTGGCAGTCGTTTTGCCGCCTGTTTTCCGCCGCAGCGACTGGTATTGGCCGGTATCCCCATCTGATCTGCTGCCTGCCACCGGGCAGATTGCCGTGAATGTGCG
>JAUPTR010000089.1 GCA_030917985.1 Pseudomonadota bacterium
CGGCGATCACATCGGGGTTCTTGTCCGAATGGTTTTCGATCAGCGAACGGTTTTCCTCGATGAATTCGCAAGACGATTTCAGGAATTCGCCAAACTTGTCGCGCGACACCTTGAGGATCTGGCCGATGATATCCAGCTCTTCTTTCTGCTTCTCGGTTTCTTTCTGCAGCGCTTTCAGCTCGGTGACATCGCGCACGGTGACCATCACCTTGTCGATCACGTCGTTGGCGCCCATGACCGAATTCCAGTCCAGCTCCAGAATCTTGCTGCGGCCATTGGGGAAATACTTGGTGTATTCGTCGATCAGCAAATGGGCATTCAGATCGAACATCAATGGATCTTCGCCAATCATTGAATCCAGCGCTGCCGACATCTGGCTGATGGTATCGCTGCCGACATCGCTATCTTCAAACAACAGCGACAATACCTGACGGTTGGCAGCCTGATCGGTTTCAAAAATCCTGTTCAAATAAACCGAGTGTTCCGGGTGAATCACCTGGCCCGGCAAAATGGTGAAAATGCCCTGCTGCATATTCTGCAGCATATTGTTTACATCATTGGTTTTCTGATGCAGCTGCGCGGTACGCTCGAGAATTTTCTGTTCCAGCGTGCGGTTATGCTCCTCGATCACCGCCAGCATCTGGATGTTCTTGATCGTAATCACCACCGTGCGGGCAATGGTCAGCGCAAAACCTTCGTCATCCGGACTGAAATTGACCTGACCAACCTCGCCGACAAAATTCATGACCCCGAAAATGGTCTTGTCGTCCATCATGGGCACACACAGCAGCGACTTGGGGCCCTCTTGCGAACCGGGGTTATCAACAAACTCGCTGGCGTGGCCAGTGTCGGGCACAAAGCAGATTTTCCCGGACTGCGCCACCTTGCCGACAATACCCTCGTTCATGCTGAACGATTTCGGCATGTGGTCGACCTCGCTGTCGTATTTCGGCGCATACGCCGACAACTTCAGCGAGCCATCCTTGTCCAGCAGGTAGATCGATCCGCGGGCGACATTGGTTTGCCGGCTCATGACATCAATCGCGGTTTCCAGCGCCAGCACCTGATCATGGATACCGGCCAGCTTTTCGCCAGCGCTGTTCAGCGTGGCCAGATCAGCCAGCTTTTTGCGGATGGCATTGCGCATCTTGTCGAAACTGCCGGCCAATGCACCCAGCTCGTCATTGCGGCCAGTCTGGATCACCTGATCGAGATCACCATCGGCCAGACGGTCGGCGCTGTCACGCAGGGTGCGGATCGGCCGCGCCAGCACCCGCTTGCCCATTCCCCAGATGAATACCGACAGAATGGCCATGAATCCCGCCGAAAAGCCCGCAATCAGCATCGTCGTTTCGCGGATCGACTCCCGAACCCGGGCGCTTGATGCCACGATCTGCACTCGCGCGATGGCCTTGCCATCCTTGGCAATTTCGGCAAGGTTGTTGAAATGATGCGGGTCTTTCAGCAGCTCGGCAAAGTCAGTCTTTTCCACTGCTTCGCGCTTCTTTTCCGATGTGGTTTTATCATCGGTCGCGCCCAATACCCGAATGGCGACCACATCCTTATCCAGCAGAATGGCGGTAAAAACGCTGCTTACTGCCGTTTCGTCGTAATTCCAGATCGGCTCGCGCAGGCTGATGGCTGCCAGGCTGGCATATTTTGACACTTTGGAGGTCAAATCCTGCATCGAGGTCCGGTAGTTGTACATGCCAATCATGACGCTGAAGGCGATCAGTCCAAGCACAATCCCGGTCAGAATAAAGGAATTGAATAACGTGACAATGCTTTTCCGTGCTTTGGTCTGTTTCATATTGCACCCTATTGCCAGACACATTCCAGACCGAATCATCTGGAACGACAACACAATAAAACAACGCGACCGGCTACTGCGCCTGATCGGAATCAGGCCCGGTAACGGTCGCGTTGAAGGTCGATTGAATCATTCAGCCGCCAGCGAGCTCAGAATGCAGTCAGCTTGCCAACGGTGCCATCCTTGATCATCGCATCCAGACTCCCCTGCAACTTGGCCACATCGGCCTTGGGCATCTTGACATTGCACGCCAGCGATCCGAGCGAACGACGGAAGTCGAGCGCTTCACGCGGCGCACGATCCTTGTTGTTTGATTTCTTGACGAAGTAATTGGCCGAGAGTACGTCCGTTGCCCAGATGTCGATCCGCTTGCCAAGCAGCTTTTCCAGGTTCTGCTCCTGCGCATTGGCTTCGTCGACGGTAAAACCGAACGATTTCAGATATTCGGCATCGCCGCTGCCGCGCAATGCACCCACCCGCAGTTTCCTGGCATCAGCCAGGGTAATGAACTGCTCTTTTGAATCCGGATGGGTAAACAGGCCGGATGTAGTGATCAGAATCGGGCTGACCCAGGAATAGTCGGCCTCGTTACTCTGTGCACGCTGCACCGGAAACACGCAGATATCGGGCTTGGATTTGGCATCGGCCATTCCCCTTGCCAATGGCGCCGCTTCCAGTTTGAATGGCAGTTTGGCCCGTTCAAACATCTGGGTCACGATACTGACTGCCACACCTGCCGGCTTGCCGGCTTCGGTTTGCGCAAAAGGAGGGTTCTCATAATATTCCAGCACGTAACCCGCTGCTTGCACATAACCCGCCGTGCAGGCCAACAGACTACCAAGAATGCTTGATACTTTCATCATAGCTCCATGTCTCCGATTTCGGTTTTTCATTGGCAAGTTTCGGGAAAGGCGCAGTGCCTTTGCCATACCAATAAGCGGCTGGTTTCTTATCGTTCAGTTTCGGCGCGCATTTCAAGCCTGACTTTTCCAGCTGGGCCATGATGGTATCGGCTTGCTCGGCCATGTTGTCCAGCGCCTTTTGCACCGGCACTTCGCCACGAATCGCCGCGCCGATGTTCTGCCACCACAATGGCGCCAGGTTGGCGTAATCGGGAACGTTATAGCCGGTCGGGGTCCACAGTTTGCGTGCCGGGCTGCGATAGAATTCGACCAGCCCCCCCAGCTTCGGCGCAGCATCGGTCATCGCCTGCGACTTCAGATCCGATTCGCGAATCGGGGTCAGACCAACCAGGGTCTTTTTCAGCGACACCGACTTCGATACCGCAAACTGCGCATACAGCCACGCCATCTTCAGATTGTCCGGCGGCGCACCCTTGACCAGAGTCCACGCCCCGGTGTCCTGATAGCCAAGCTTCATGCCTTTCTGCCAATACGGGCCATGGGGCGACGGTGCCACCCGCCATTTCGGCTTGCCATCGGCAGCAACCACCGGCAGTCCCGGCTTGGTCATGTCCGCAGTGAAAGCGGTGTACCAGAATATCTGCTGGGCAATCTGCCCCTTGGCGGGTACAGCCCCTGCTGTACCAAAGTCCATTTGTTTGGCTTCCGGTGGTGCGTATTTGTTCAGCCAGTCGATGAACTTGCTTACCGAATACACGGCAGCTGCGCCGTTCATGTCGCCACCGCGCTCCACCGATGCACCTTTGGGCACACAGCCTTCCATGCGAATGCCCCAGTCGTCGACCGGGTTGCCGAATGGAATGCCTTTATCCCCGGCGCCAGCCATCGAAAACCAGGCGTCAGAAAAACGCCAGCCGAGCGACGGGTCTTTACGGCCGTAATCCATATGGCCGTAGACTTTCTTGCCGTCCAGTTCCTTGACATGCACGGTAAAAAATTCGGCAATATCTTCATAAGCCGACCAATTAACCGGCACATCTAGCTTATAGCCATAGATATCCTTGAATTTCTTTTGCAGATCCGGCCTGTCGAACCAGTCTTTTCGATACCAATACAAATTGGCAAATTGCTGATCCGGTAATTGATATAACTTGCCATCCGGGCCGGTGGTAAAACTCTTGCCAATAAAATCGTTGATATCCAGAGTCGGCAGCGTAACCGATTTGCCCTCTTTGGCCATGAAATCAGTCAGATTGACTGCGTTCGGCCGACGGGAATGCCAGCCAATCAAGTCGCTGTCATTAATATAGGCATCGTACAAATGCAAGCCGGTACGGGCCTGAACCTCGATTTTCTTTACCACATCGTCTTCACCGGTCTGCTCGTGAACCACATGAATGCCGGTCAGTTCAGTAAAAGCCTTGGCGAGGACTTCTGATTCATAACGATGAGTATTTATCGTTTCGGAAACCACCATGATTTTCTTGCCCCGGAACGGCTTGGCGGCCTCGCGA
>JAUPTR010000011.1 GCA_030917985.1 Pseudomonadota bacterium
ATCACGCTGGCGAACCGGCGGCCCCAGCACCACCAGCCGGGTCACGGCCATATTCGGATCATCGGCCAGCGCGGTGGCAAAGTTCAAGGCATCCAGGCCCGGCATTTGCTCGGAGAAAATACCGATATCAATCGGGTCACCGCCATCAAGCGCCTGTTGCATCAGGTTGAGCGCTTCGAATGCGCTGTCACACGCCTCTGCCCGCATGCCCAGATATTGCAGCTGCTCTTGCAGCACACGTGCTGTTTGCGGGTGATCACAAACGTGCAACACGCGTTTACCGGCCAGCTCGGCAACGGTTGGCCGGAAGCTGGCATCAAACGGCTCGGCCAGCGGCAGATTGAGCGTAAACCAGAAGGTGCTGCCCTTGCCCGGCTCGCTGAATACGCCGATCTCACCCCCCATCAACTCACATAGTTGTTTGGAAATCGCCAGCCCCAGCCCGGTGCCACCATACACCCGGGTGGTTGAGGTATCGGCCTGGGTAAATTTTTCGAAGATTTTTGCCTGCTGCTCGGCATTCATGCCAATGCCGCTATCGGTGATACGTACCGTCAGATGGCAGCCATTGTCGGTCGGCGCATGGGCCAATACCTCCAGCAAGACGTATCCCTCGTGCGTGAATTTGATGGCATTGCTGATCAGATTGGAAATGATCTGACGAATCCGCCCCGGATCACCAATCAAATGTTCCGGTGCATCCGGCGCATAACGCAGGATCAGGTTGAGCCCCTTTTTCTCGGCAGGCAACAGCTGAAAATCGGCCGTTGCCTCCAGCACCTGGCGCAAATCGAAGCGGATCGGCTCGATTTCCAGCTTGCCCGCCTCGATCTTGGAAAAATCCAGAATATCGTTGATCAGCCCCAGCAGGCTTTCGGCACTGCCGCGCGCCACTTCGGCAAATTCCTGCTGCTGTGGCTTGAGGTCAGTGCTCATCAACAGCCCGAGCATGCCGATCACGCCATTCATCGGCGTGCGGATTTCGTGGCTCATATTCGCGAGAAATTCGCTTTTTGACTGTGCCGACGCTTCGGCAGCGAGTTTTTCGCCAATGGCGGTGGCCTTCTCCTGCTCGCGCTGGCGCAAATCCTGCATCTGCTGCTGCAACTGGCTGGCCATCGATTCAAAATCGCGCGCCAGCATGCCGATTTCATCCTTGCTGCGGATATTCAGCTGGCCAATGGTTTCGCCTTTGGCAATGGCATTGGCGGCCTGGCTCAGGCGGCCAATGTCACGCGTCAATCGAAAACCGATAAACAGCAGCACCCCGGTCGACAAGGCGCCGGATGTCAGCGCAATCGCCAGCGTTTGCCAGTACATATTGCGCAGCGTGTTGGCCAGCGCGTGGGTGGAGATGCCATAACGCAACACGCCATAACGCTCGTCTGCCAGCCGCAGTTCAGTCACTGCGTGGAAGGTCTGATTCATGCGGCCGAACTGCTGGATCGAATCGGCAGCCGGCAATGGCGCCTCGGCTTTCCAGCCGCTGGCGGCCACCACCTTGCCGCGCCGGTCAAACAGCACCAGATAATCGATCTGGTTGCCACTGCGGATACTTTCCATCTGATCGCCTGCGGTGGCGTAATCACGCGCCATCAGCATCGGTGTCAGGGTGGAATTGAACAGCAGGTTCATCTCCTGCACCCGGCGCGACAGATTATCGCGTGCCACATGCTCCCACGACTGCAGCATGTTCACCGCCAGCACCGCCACCAGCAACACCTGCACCAGCAATACCGCTGCGGCCAGCCGTGCCCGCAATGGGCTCAGACGCCATTTCATTGGCCCAGTCTCCGTTTCAGTTCATCCACATACGGCCCCAGCTGCTTCGCCTCCTGCTCGCTCAGCAGCTTGTCGCTGGGGCGGCAGCTCTGCACAAACACATTACGGCGCGGGTCGTTGATGCGCACAAACTCCAGAATCGCATCGTGCAGTTTCTGGCGTTTTTCCGCACTCACCCGCTGGTGCACAATGATCACCATATGCGGCACAGATTTGCTCTCGGCCAGCACCCGCACATTGTTCTGGATTTCCGGTGACATGATTTTCAGCGCCGACTGGATCACCACCGCCGCAGCCGCATCGCCGCGCAGCAACATCAGTGCAGCGGTATTGCTGAAATCGTTGTATCTGAAATTGACATCAACGTTTGATGGCACCATCGGCGGGCGGAACAATTCGGCACCAAGCATGGCCCCCAGCGTGTGGGGATCAGGCAATGCCACCATCTTTTGGCGCAAATCCTGCGTTTTCTGGTACGGCGATGCCTTATTCACGATCAGCACGGCCTGCATGCTGCCATCACATTTGAACAACACGCTGTAGCCGGCCTTCTGCGCCGCCAGCAACGAAGAATGCGGCCCGACAAAGGCAATGTCGAAATCTCCGGCCAGCATCTGCTGCAAAAATTTCTCGTAATTGGGTGCGGTATCCAGCACCACCTTGCTGCCGCTTTTATCTCCCAGATAATCGCGGAACGACTGAAACGAGGTAGCCAGCGTGCGGGCACTGAGCAAGGGTTCGATACCGAGTGAAATTTCCGCCCCGGCCGCCTTCGCAACATACGGGCAAAGCGCCAGCCACACAGCACCGGCAACAAGCAGGCTGGCACGGCGCAAGCAAGCGTTTACAACAAAACCTACGACATTCAAATCCGATCTCCCAAGGACTGGCAACGACAGACAGACACAAACATGCCGGCGTTTACGGCAAGCGGCGCTTCAGCTCTTCAACGTAGGGAAACAACTGGCGCCGGGCCTCCTCGCTCAGCGATTTTTCCGATGCCACGCAGGTGCGCACAAACAGATTGACGCGTGGATCGGCGGTGCGCAGAAACTCCAGCGATGCAGCGCGCAGGCGATCGCGCCGCTCTTGTGGCACACGTTTATGCACCAGCAGGCTCAACCCCGGCACGCGGCGGCTTTCACCGATAATGCGCAGATCGGCGCGGATATGCGGGGAAATCAGGTCATATACCTCGTCGGCCATCACCGCCGCGGCCACCTCGCCTTTCAGCGCCATCAACGGCCCGTCAACCTGGAACGCATTGAAGCGATATTGCACCTCGATTGCCGGCGCCCCGGCCTGCGGGCGGAAAAACTCGGCGCCAAGCATGGAGGTAATGGTCAGATGATCCGGCAGGGCCACCCGTTTGCCCTTCAGATCCTGCGGGCTGCGGTAGGCCGAGTTCCTGTCCACCAGCAGAATCGCCTTGAGCGTGCTCTCGCACTGCAACAACGGCGTGTAGCCGGCTTTCTGAATGGCCAGCAGCCCTGTATGCGGGCCGAGCAACGCCATGTCGTATTCGCTGCGCATTACGCTGGCTACAAACTGGTCGTAATTGGCGCCGGTCGTGGTCACGATACGTGTGTCGGTTCGCTCGCCAAGAAAATCGCGCGAGCTCTTGAATGTCGCAGCCAGATTGCGCGCATGCAGAAACGGTTCGATTCCCCACGTCAACTCATCCGCTGCCGTTGCTGCATTTGCTGCGGCAGCCAGCAGCAAGGCCAGCCAGATCTTGCATTGCCGCACCGGATTACACTTTGTCATGCTCCAGGCCCCCCTGTGGCGCGCCTTTGCGCGGCGCTTGATTCAGGATAGATGCTGCAGGCGCAATAGTCGAAAAAGCGGTAAGAAAGATGACAGCGTTCAGGCGACAATCAAGGGCCGCAACATTCCGCCCCGGCACGCAATCAGGCGCGCCGCCAGCAAAGGCTGCAGCACCTGCTCCGCCAAATTCGTCGGCGCCATTGGCGGCAACAGCCGGCCGGCTTGCCGAAACAAGGGCAGCGCCTGCAGATACGCCGGCAACTGCGCCAGCGGCATCTGCTGCCGCTCCAGCAGATTGAACAAGAGCAACGATTTGAACAGGCTCAGCGCCCAGAACTGCGGATCGGCACGCATTTGCGCCAGCTTGCGCTGCGCGCGGTCGATCGCCTGTGGCACATCGGCAAATGGCGCACCGTGGCCGGGGATCACCCAATCGATGTCCAGACCGGCAATCAGCGCCAGCGTGGCCTGCGCCGCATCCAGCCCGGCAAAATCGGCGTCCGGCAACACCGCACCGATGCCGTTTTGCCACAAGGCATCGCCACTGATCAGGATGCGGTATTCCGGCGAATAAAACATCAGCGCCTCGTTGCGGTGGCCGGGCGCCGCCAGCAGTTGCCATTCGGTCTGGCCCAGCAGCAAGGTTTCACCCGGCCGCAGCAGGCCATCCATCCGAAACGGCTCGGCCTGCTGGCCGGCATCGTCCAGCCAAAGCGCAGCCTGATCCCAGCTCAGGATATGCGGTGCTTCCGCTTCCGGCACCCACATCTGCGCGCCGTATTCGCGCTGCAGCCGCGCATTGCCGCCCATGTGGTCGCTGTGGCAATGGGTGTTGAGCACCCGCGCCAGTGGCCGCAAACCCAGCGCCAGCGGCTGCCGCAGCAGCGCCAGCGTGGTGTCGGCGTGGGTCACATAGCCGCTGTCGATCAGC
>JAUPTR010000090.1 GCA_030917985.1 Pseudomonadota bacterium
TTGACTGCTTATTATATCAACGTTGGCGTTCGTCCCGCACGCTCAATAACAGCAATTTGTCGAGCAGGCGGGTGCTGAGCAGGCGTTTTGCCACGGCAAATACCCTGGTTGGCGTGGTTACGCGGTAACGGGCGCGTGGCCGGCGGCTCTCCAGTGCGTGGATCACTGCCTGCAGTACGGCTTCGGGCGGCAGGGTAAACGGCGCAGCAGGGCCAACCTTGTCCAGGCGCGCCTGCATTGCCGCATAGGCCTGATGGTGGACGCTGGTTGTGGCGGTGATATATTTGTGGAACTGGGCCGCGGCGTTGGCGCGAAAGCGGCTGATGATGGGGCCGGGCTCGATCAGCGCGACTTCGATGCCGCTGCCGGCCAGCTCCAGGCGCAGTGTGTCGGCCATGCCTTCCATGGCAAACTTGCTGGCGTTGTAGGCACCGCGGAAGGGCATGGCGGCAAAACCCAGTACCGAGCTGTTGAACAGGATGCGGCCGGCGCCTTGTTTACGCATCAGCGGCAGCACTGCGTTGGTCAGTTCCCATGCGCCAAACAGATTGGTTTCGAATTGCGCGCGCAACGCTTCGCGCGGGATGTCTTCCACTGCGCCGGGCTGGCCGTATCCGGCGTTGTTGAACAATGCATCCAGCCGGCCACCGCAGCGGGCCGTCACACTTGCCACAGCGGCGTGGATCGACAGGCTGTCATCAACGTCCAGTTGCAGTGCTTCCAGCCCGGCAGCCAGCAGGCGCGCCACATCATCCGCCTGGCGGGCGCTGGCAAACACGCGCCAGCCACGTTGCTGCAGCCCGTGTGCCACGCACAGGCCAATGCCGCTGGAGCAGCCGGTAATCAGAATCGAACGTTGTGTTGTCAAAATGTTATCTCTCCTGGAAGTCTCTTTTGCCGATGAATGACACCATCTCACCGCATCCCCCCGGCCCGGATTCAGCCCCGTGGGCGCAAACCTGCGCTGCCGCGCTGCAGGCCCAGGCATCACGCAGCGAGGGGCTGAGTACGGCCGAGGCGCAATTGCAGCTGCGCCGCATGGGCCCCAACCAGCTTTTGCAGCAGCCGGCGCGGGCCGTCTGGCTGCGGCTGCTGGATCAGTTTCGCAGCGTGCTGGTGCTGGTATTGCTGTTTGCCGCTGTGCTGGCCGGAGTGATTGGCGATGTCAGCGACAGCATTGTCATCGTAGTGGTGCTGATATTCAACGCCTTGCTGGGCTTCTATCAGGAGTTCCGCGCAGAAAAAAGCCTGCAGGCACTGAAAGACATGCTGGCCAGCCACGCGCGGGTGCTGCGCGACGGGCAGTTGCAGAGCCTGGCGTGTGCCGACCTGGTGCCGGGTGACATTGTGCTGCTGGAGGCGGGCGACAAGGTGCCGGCAGACGGCCGCTTGTTGCTGGCAGCCAATCTGGAAGTGGTCGAAGCGGCGCTCACCGGCGAATCGCAGGCAGCAGGCAAACACACCCAGCCGCTACCCGCCGCTACCCCGCTGGCAGAACGCAGCAATATGTTGTTCATGAACACCGTGGTCAGCCGTGGCCGCGCCGAGCTGCTGGTGACGGCCACCGGCATGGCAACGGAAATGGGGCGCATCACCGGCCTGTTGCAGCAGGCTGAAGAAGCGATGACGCCGTTGCAGCAGCAGCTGGATACGCTGGGCCGCAAGCTGGCGCAGATAGCCGGCGCGGTGGTGACACTGATTTTCCTGCTCGGCTGGGCGCGCGGCGAGCCGCTCAGCGAAATCATCCTGACTTCGATCGCGCTGGCGGTGGCCGCCATTCCCGAAGGCTTGCCGGCCGTGGTGACCGTAACCCTGGCGCTGGGCATGCGGCGCATGGCCAGACAGCAGGCCATCCTGAAAAAGCTTGCGGCGGTAGAAACGCTGGGTTGCACCACGGTGATCTGCTCCGACAAGACCGGCACGCTGACGCTGAATCAGATGACTGCACGGCAATTGTTCTTTCGCGGTCGCCAATACCGGGTGAGCGGTCAGGGTTATCACACCCAGGGCGATATTTTTGATGGTGACAGCCGAGCCAGCCCGGCGGCACTGCGTGATGTGCTGCTGCCGCTGGCCTTGTGCAACGAGGCACGCCTGGATCGGGGGCAGCTGATCGGTGATCCGACGGAGGGCGCACTGCTGGCGCTGGCCTGCAAGGGCGGGCTGGACGTGGCAGCCGAATTGGCACAGGCGCCGCGTGTGGCAGAGCTGCCGTTTGATTCCGAGTGGAAGTTCATGGCCACCTTCCACCAGATCGGCGATATGGTGCAGATTCACGTCAAGGGCGCACCGGATGTGTTGCTGGCGCGCTGCCGTGATGTGGCAACCGATCTTGGCCCCTTGTTGCTGGACGAAGAGTGGCGCCAGCGCATGCTCAACCAGAACGGGCAGATGGCACAGCAGGCTTTGCGCGTGCTGGCAGTGGCGCGCAAGCTGATTCCTGCTTCGGCATTTGATCGCAATGCCGACCTGCTGACGTATGTTGACGAGCTGGAATTGCTGGGGCTGGTAGGCCTGATCGACCCGCCGCGGCCCGAGGCACGCGAGGCCATTGCGCTGTGCCGGCGTGCCGGCATCAAGGTGAAAATGATCACCGGCGACCACAAGCTCACCGCCGCAGCGATTGCGCACGAACTCGGGCTGGAGGGCGAGGCCATCAGCGGCGACGAGCTGGATGGTTTGACAGCGCAGCAGTTGCAGCAGCGTATCGGGCAGATTGCGGTTTTTGCCCGGGTGACGCCGGAGCACAAGGTGCGTCTGGTGCAAACCCTGCGTGGCGCCGGGCATGTGGTGGCGATGACCGGTGACGGCGTCAACGATGCCCCGGCATTAAAGAGTGCCGACATCGGCGTGGCGATGGGCATCACCGGCACTGAAGTGGCGAAGGAGGCGTCCAGCATGGTGCTGGCCGACGATAACTTTGCCACCATCGTCAACGCGGTGAGTGAAGGCCGCACCATCTACGACAATATCGTCAAGTTCGTGCGTTTCCAGCTCTCCACCAATGTCGGTGCCATTCTCAGCGTGCTGTCGGCATCATTGCTGGGGCTGCCCGCACCCTTTACCGCCATCCAGATTCTGTGGATCAACATCATCATGGATGGCCCGCCAGCGCTGACACTCGGCCTCGACCCGGCGCGCCCCGGCATCATGCACGAGGCACCGCGCAGCCGCGACCAGGCGATTCTCGGCTGGCACCGGTTTGGCCGGCTGGCGCTGTATGGCGCCACCATGGCGGCCGGCACGCTGGCGCTGTTTGTTTATGCGCAAGCAGCAGGGCGTAGCGAGCAGTATGCCCATACGCTGGCGTTCAGCACGTTTGTGCTGTTCCAGTTTTTCAATATCTTCAACGCACGGGCTGAATTCGGCAGTGTGTTCAACGCCAGTCTGTTTCGCAATGTGCGGCTCTGGGGGGCGATTGTGGCGGTGCTGTTGCTGCAGTTGCTGGTGGTGCACTGGCGCCCGGCACAGCAGGTGTTTGCCACTACCGATCTGTTGCCGAAGGATTGGGTACTGGCATTTGCCGTGGCGTCCAGCGTGCTGCTGCTGGACGAAGGGCGCAAGCTGCTGCAGCGCCATTGGCCCGCCCGCCGGGGCTGAGTGTGATTTGCGCTTGGCATGATCTGCCAGCTCATGATATTGATTGTAGATTGTTCACTCTAAACCGGTTACCGGATGTTTAGCCTGTTGCGTTCCCTGTTGTTGCCGGGCCTGCTCTTGAGCAGTGCCGCCCTTGCCGCCGCCGATTCCGGCAAGGTGTTGCATGCCTACTTCGGCGCTCCCGAATCCGGTTTTGATCCGGCCGCCTATTCCGATCGTTATTCGCTGGAAGTGACCAGCAATATCTACGAAACCCTGCTGGGCTATGACTACCTGGCGCGGCCGCAGAAGCTGGTGCCGCAATTGGCCGAGGCTTTGCCGCAGATCAGCGATAACGGCAAAACCTTCGTGTTTCGCATCAAAAAGGGTATTTATTTCACCGACGACCCGGCTTTTGGCGGCAAGCGCCGCGAGTTGACCGCGCAGGATGTGGTCTACAGCCTGCAGCGGCTGGTGGACCCGACAGCCAAGGCGCCGTGGGATTTCATGCTGAAAGGCAAGGTGATCGGGCTGGATGAAAAAATTGCCGCCGGCCAGAAAAGCGGCAGGTTTGATTACGATTTGCCAATCGACGGCCTGCGCGCGCTGGATCGTTACACGCTGCAAATCCGCCTGAAAAAAACCGACTACAACCTGCCCAACATCCTCGCCGCCCCGGCCACCGGCGTTGTTGCGCGTGAAGTCGTCGAAAAATACGGCAGCGATTTCAGCGCCCATCCGGTTGGCACCGGGCCTTATGTGCTGAAAGACTGGCAACGCGCCACGCGCATTGTGCTGCAGGCCAATCCGCAGTATCGCGGCGAAACCTACCGCCCGGCCGCCGGCGCCACGGGGGTGGATGGCAAAGTAGCGCAGGAGCTGGCCGGCAAGACCTTTCCGCGTATCGGCACCATCGATATCCGCATTATCGAGAGTGCGCAGGGCGCGTATCTGGCGTTTGAAAGTGGCGAACTGGACGTGCTGCAGGGGCTGGGCGCCGAGTTCACCCGTATTGTCGCGCCGGGTGGCAAGCTGGGCGAGGCCTACGTCAAACGCGGTGTGAAGTATTTCCGTGAGCCGGAAGCCGATCTGACCTACCTGCAGTTCAATATGGAAAACCCGGTGGTAGGGGGCTACAGCCCCGATAAAATTGCACTGCGGCGCGCGATGGCGATGTCGATGAATCAGGCCAAGCTGATTTCGGTGGTGGCCAACAACCAGGCGCTGGCGGCACAGTCGCCGGTGGCACCCGGCATTACCGGTTATGACCCCGCCTTCAAGAATACCCTCAACAGTTACAGCCCGGCCCGCGCCAACGCCTTGCTCGACCGGTTTGGCTACAAGGATGTTGATGGCGACGGCTGGCGCGAGCTGCCGAGCGGCAAACCGCTGTTGATTACCTACACCACCAGCACCGGCGGCGACCGGCGCGATTTTGAAGAGTTTTTGCTGAAAAGCCTGAAAGGCATAGGCATCAAACTGGAAATCCGCAAAATGCCGTTCTCCGAGCTGGTGAAAACCCGCCAGTCGGGCCAATACCAGTTTGCCGGCGCGGCATGGGGGGCGGATTACCCGGATGCAGAGAACTTCATGCAGCTGCTGTATGGCCCGAATGCCGGGCCGGGCAATGAATCACGCTTCCGCAACCGGCAGTTTGATGCGCTATACGAAGATATCGCCACCTCGCCCGATTCGCCCGAGCGTAATGCCAAGTTACGGCAGATGAGCCGCATTGTGGCCGCTTATGCACCGTGGATTTACAACAGCCACCGCATTGGCACCTCGCTGGCACAGCCGTGGATCAGCGGTTACAAGCCGCATCCGGATCACATGCCGCATTTCAAGTATCTCGATATCGACCTGGCCGCCAAGGCCGCTGCCAAAAAGCGTTAAACCATGAAAAGCCGTTTGTTGACCGTTTCCGTTCTGCTGGCTGCCATCTGGCCGGCCGTGCCCGCCATGGCCACCCCGGCCGGCGCCATTACCTTGTTCAGTGCGGCCGAACTGCCGGTGCAGTGTGATGCCACCCTGAGCCGCACCGGCAAGCAGATTGCCGCGCTGGAAAAACTGCCACTGCCAAAGGTAACGTTGCAAAATACCCTGCAGGCGTGGAACCGGCTGGACATCGAGGTGCAGAACCTGGCCGGCCCGGTGGGCCTGCTGTCGGAAGTCAGCCCCGATGCCGCAGTGCGCAAGGCAGCCGAGGCCTGCGAGCTGAAGCTGATGGCGCTGTTCAACAAGACTGGCCAGAGCCGGGCGCTGTATCAGCGCTTCAAGGCACTCAAGGCCAGCGATGAGATCGACGTCGAAGCCCGCCGCCAGACGCTGGAAGAATTCGAACGCGCCGGCGTCAACCTGCCCAAGGCCAGGCGCGAGCAGGTGCGCAAGCTGCAGGACAGCCTCACCAGGCTGAGCCAGGACTTTGCCCGCAATCTGCGCGACAACAAGACCAAGCTCAGCTTTACGCCTGACGAGCTGGCCGGTGTGCCGAAAGAGTTTCTCGCCAAGGCCAGGCGTGACGACGCCGGAAACTATCTGATCGGCTTCGACGCGCCTGAGTCGGAGGCGATCATGGGCTTTGCCGACAGCGAAGCCGTGCGCCAGCGTTATCAATACGAATTCAGCCGCCGGGGTGGCGAGGCCAATCTGGCCATCCTGCGCGAGGTGATGCACAAGCGCCAGCAACTGGCGCAGCTGATGGCTTACCCCGATTACGCTACGTTTGTGCTGAAACAGCGCATGGCGGCCAGCCCCGACAACGTCAACCGTTTCCTGGCCGAGGTGCAGAGCCAGGTGGAGGCACTGGAAAAACGCGAGCTGGCCGAGCTGGGCGCAGAAAAGGCCAAACATCTGAACCTGCCGCAGGCCGGGCTGAAGCGCTGGGATTTTCTCTACTACGAACAAAAACTGCGCAAGGCCCGCTACAGCATTGATGCGCAGGCGGTGCGCGCACAATTTCCATCCGAACCCACGGTTAAATGGATGTTGAAGGTCAGCAGTGACCTGTATGACCTGGAGTTCCGCGCCAACCCGGATTTGCCGAAATGGCACGACGATGTGCGTGGCTACGATGTGTTCGACCGGGCCAATGGCACCTATCTGTCGAGTTTTTACCTCGACCTGTTCCCGCGTGATGGCAAATACAAACACGCGGCGGCTTTCCCGGTGCGGGCAGTGAGCACGCTGGAAAAACGCACGCCAGTGAGTGTGCTGGTCACCAACTTCAGCCGTGATGGTTTTAATCAGGACGAGCTGGAAACGCTGTTCCACGAATTTGGCCATGTGCTGCACGGCGTGTTGTCGCAAACGCGATACGCACTGAATGCCGGCACGGCCGTGAAGCGCGATTTTGTCGAAGCCCCGTCGCAAATGTATGAAGAATGGCCGCGCCGCGCCGAGGCACAAAAGCTGTTCAACGAAGTCTGCCCGACCTGCAAACCGATCGACCCGCAGCTGATGGAACGCCTGAATCAGGCGCGGCAGTTTGGTCAGGGCATCCGTTACGCCCGCCAGCGGCTGTTTGCCGCTTACGACATGGCGCTGTTCAGCGGCAAGGCGGTCGACCCGATGGTTGTCTGGAGCGAGATGGAGGGCAACACGCCACTGGGCCACGTGCCCGGCACGCAGTTCCCCGGCAGCTTCGGCCACATCGTTGGCGGCTACGCAGCAGGTTATTACGGCTATATGTGGTCGGAAGTGCTGGCGCTGGACATGCTCTCGGCGTTTGGCGACAACGTGATGAACCCGAGCATCGGCGCGCGTTATCGCCAGCTGATTCTGGAAAACGGCGGCCAGCGTGATCCGAACCAGCTGGTGGAAAGTTTCCTCGGCCGCAA
>JAUPTR010000091.1 GCA_030917985.1 Pseudomonadota bacterium
CGCCGGCCGCAGGGGGTTGCCGTGTTTGTCGAGGTTGATCATGGTGCCGCGCTGGGTGGTCACCGCCACGCCCTTGATGGCGCTTTTCGGGATATGGTTGTCGGCCCACAGGCGCTGGCAGGCCTGGCACACCGCTTGCCAATACCCGAGCGGATCGTGTTCCGCCCAGCCTGGATGATCGGAAAAATAGGCGTTGAGATGCACCTGAGACTTGGCTACCAGATGCCCCTTGAGATCAAACAGCAGCGCACGCACGCTTTGCGTGCCATTGTCGATGCTGAGCAGGTATTCGTTTGCCATTGGCGGTGTCCTCGTCAGATTGCGGCGGGAACGCTGTAACAGCGTTGAATCAGCGCCAGATAGTTTTCCTGCTCGCTTGACCAGCGAGCCTCATCCCAGCCCAGCTCGGCGCAAACGATGGCGCCGATGCGCGGCAGAAACTCGGCCGCGCCACGGGCGCAGGTCAGCCCCAGCCGGGTGCGGCGCAGCAACAGGTCTTGCAGGTGTGCAACGCCTTCAAACCGTGCCGCCCAGCGTAATTCTGCCCAGACCACGTCGGTGGCGCCGATGGTGCTCAGTTCGCCTGCCTCTGCCGTAGCCAGCAGGGCGGGTGTGGTATTGCCGTAGCGGCCCCAGAGGCGGGCGTGGATGCTGGCCGGCAGTGCGCTTGGGGTATCGCTGACCGCTGCAAAAATCGGGCTTGGCTGCAGGTTGGCAGACCAGTCGGGCAGCAGGGCGCGCAACTTGGCCAGCACGTCGAGTGCAATCACGCGGAAGGTGGTGAGTTTGCCGCCGGTGACTGTCAGCAAGCCGTTTTCCAGCAACACCACGTGGTCGCGGCCTTCGGCAGACGGATCGGCCTTGCCGGTGTTGACCACCGGGCGCACGCCGGCATAGGTGGATAGGATGTCGGCATCGCTCAGCTGCATGTCCGGAAACTGGTATTGCAAGGCCTGCAACAGATAATCGACCTCGGCGCGGCTGATGCTGGCCTCATTTTCCAGGTCGGAATGATCCAGGTCGGTGGTGCCGACCAGCGTTACGCCTTCCCACGGATAAAGGAACACCGGCCGGCCGTCGGCCGGGTGCATGAAGCTGATCGCCTGCGCCACGGGCAAACGCCAGAAGGGCAGCAGCAAGTGGCTGCCGCGCAACGGGCGCAACATGGGCTTGGCCTGTACTTCGCCGCGCAGGATATCGGCCCAGGCGCCGGTGGCATTCACTACCGCACGCGCGCACACCTGATAGTGAGCGCCGCTCAGTGCATCCTGCAGTGTCACGCCGCTGACTTGCCGGCCATCACGGATCAGTTGGCTGGCGGGGGCGTAATTGAGCAGGGTGGCGCCGTGGGCGGCGGCTTCCTGCAATACGCGCAACACCAGCCGTGCGTCGTCGGTTTTGGCGTCCATATAACGTGAGCCACCGCGCAGCTGTGCCCGATCGATATGCGGTGCATACATCAGGAAATCGTCGGCCCTGTCGTAACGCCGGGTACGTTGGCCTGCCAGCAGGTCATACACCATCAGGCCGGCATTCAGCAGCAACTTGCCCGGTTTGCGTTGCGGATAATCGGCAAAGGCAAAACTTTGCGGCTGGATCAGCCCAGGGGCGTCCCGCAACAATTGCTGACGTTCCACCACGCTTTCGCGGGTCAGATGCAAGGCGCCCTGTTTAAGATAACGCAAGCCACCATGCACCAGCTTGGAGGAGCGGCTGGAGGTGCCCCAGGCGAAGTCGCGCTGTTCCAGCAGCAGCACCTTCAGGCCGCGGCGTGCGCCTTCCAGCGCAATGCCGGCGCCGGTGATGCCGCCGCCGATCACGACCACGTCGAATGTGTGTTGCAGCCGCGCCAGTGCTTGCTGGCGCGTGCCTTGTTGCCATAATCCTGCGGCCATGGTGTTCACTCGATCAGGTTGCCGGAATTCATCACACCGTCCGGATCGAACTGACGGAACAGCGTTGCCAGCGTCTCCATACCGAAAGGCTGTTTTTCTGCGGCCAGATAGGGAGCATGATCCTTGCCCACGCCATGCTGGTGGCTGATGGTGCCACCGTGATGGACAATCGCCTCGCTGACTGCGTGTTTCATCGCCTGCCAGCGTTGCAGATTGGTGTGGAAGTCATCGGCCATCTGCCAGACAAAGGTGGTGTAGACGCTGGAGCCCTGAGCGTAGATGTGCGACAGATGGGTGTAGGTATGTACCTTGACACCAAACTGCGCCAGGGCATCGGTGGCAGCCTGTTCCATCGCCGTCATCATTGGCTTCACCTTCGGCCAGTCGCAGGCGGTTTCCACCGTATCGGCCACATAGCCGTTTTGCCACAGCGTGTTACGCAGGTAAACCGAACGGAAGCGGTTGTGTTTCCATTTGTCCCCCATATAGCTGCCAACATGCACGCCGCCGTGTCTGGCCAGCACTTGCAGCGTACTGCGCTTGGCCTGTTTGCAGGTGGCCTGATGGCCGGTGAGGCCAAACAGCATCAGGCATTTGCCTTCGCTGGCGCCACGCAGCGACAGATACGATTCCAGCAGAC
>JAUPTR010000092.1 GCA_030917985.1 Pseudomonadota bacterium
CACCAAGGCCAGGTATGAATCAGGCCACGCTTCTTAGAGATCGTTCGCGCGACCGGAACCTGTTCCAGAGTCGGTTGTTGATTGCGTTGCTGGTGGTGTTTCTAGCCTTTGGCGGCCTGGTTGCGCGCTTTGTCTATCTGCAGGTTTTGCAGCACGAGCATTACCAGACCCTTGCCGAGAGCAACCGGATCTCGATTGTACCGATCACCCCCAGCCGGGGTCTGATCTACGATCGCAACGGGGTGCTGCTGGTGCACAATTTCTCTGCCTATACCCTGGAAATTACCCGTAGCAAAATCGCCAATCTGGAGCAGACCCTGGCTGAGCTCGGCCAGATTGTTGAAATTACACCCAAGGACCGCAAGCGGTTCAAGAAGCTGCAGGAAGAAAGCAAGAACTTTGAAAGCCTGCCGATCAAGACGCATCTGAGCGATGAAGAGGTTGCACGTTTTGCGGCGCAGCGCTTCCGGTTTCCGGGGGTTGAAATCAATGCTCGGCTATTTCGGCATTACCCCTTGGGTGATTCGGCGTCACATCTGATTGGTTACATCGGCCGAATCAACGATAAGGATGTGGCCGAGATCGAGGCGCGTGAAGAAACCACGAACTACAAGGGCACCGATCATATTGGCAAGGCCGGGCTGGAACAAAGTTACGAGCGAGAATTGCATGGGATCACCGGCTACGCCGAGGTGGAAACGGATGCCGGCGGTCGCCCCATGCGTACCTTGCGAACCAAACCGCCTGTCGCGGGTGATAACCTGCGTTTGTCGGTCGATATCGAATTGCAGAAAATTGTGGAGCAGGCTTTTGGCGCACGTCGCGGTGCGCTGGTGGCCATTGAGCCGGAAACCGGGGGGGTGCTGGCACTGGTGTCGCGGCCAGGTTTTGATCCCAATCTGTTTGTCGACGGCATCGACCCGCAAAACTGGCGTGAACTCAATGAATCACGCGACAAGCCAATGAACAACCGGGCAATTCAGGGTACTTATCCGCCGGGCTCTACCTTTAAGCCTTTCATGGCCCTGGCCGCACTGGAAACCGGTAAGCGCACACCCGGCCAGGCGATTGCCGATCCCGGTTTTTATGTTTTTGGCGGACATCGTTTCCGCGACGATAAGCCGGGTGGGCATGGCTATGTCGATATGTACAAGTCGATCGTCGTCTCCTGCGACACGTATTATTACCAGCTGGCCACGGATATGGGTATCGATGCCATTGCCCGGTTTATGGGCAGTTTCGGGCTCGGACAACCGACCGGTATTGATATCAAGGGCGAAAAATCGGGCGTATTGCCCTCTCCCGAGTGGAAGAAAAAACGTTTCCGCAAGCCTGAAACGCAGAAATGGTATGCCGGGGAAACCGTCAGTATCGGCATTGGTCAAGGCTACAACAGCTACACCCCGATCCAGCTGGCGAGCGCAGTGGCGACGCTGGCCAACGATGGCGTCATGTTCAAGCCACATGTCGTCAAATATGTTGAAGATGCCGTGTCTGGCCGGCGCCGGCCAATTGAGCCGACACCACTGAAGACCTTGCCTTGGGCGCAGAAAAACATCGACGAAATCAAACGTGGCATGGTCGGCGTCAATACCGAGGGAACGGGTGCCCGTGCATTCGCCAATGCGGGTTATGTTGCGGCAGGAAAAACCGGTACGGCGCAGGTGTTCAGCTTGAAAGGGGCCAAATACGACGAGCATGGCACCAAGGAGCACTTGCGCGATCATGCGCTGTATGTTGCTTTTGCGCCTGCGGACAAACCCAGAATTGCGTTGGCAGTCATCGTGGAGAATGGCGGATTTGGCGCCCAGTCGGCCGCACCGATCGCACGCCAGGTTTTTGATTATTATCTGCTTGGCAAGCGCCCCAAAGAGCCAGCCAATGAGGATAAAACGGCAGGGGATAGTCAATGATCCGGCGGTTATTGCATATTTTGCTACGCAATCTTGATGGGCCGCTGATGTTGCTGGCGTTGATGTTGCTGATGGTCAATCTGATCGTATTGTTCAGTGCGTCCAACCAGAGTGTGGACCGGATCATTGCCCAGCTGGTAAATATGAGTGTGGCGCTGACAGTGATGTGGCTGGCTGCAAATATCTCGCCACAACGCATGATGAGCCTGGCGCCGCCGATCTACCTGCTGGGCGTTTTGTTGCTGATTGGTGTGGCGGTTGCCGGTGATGTGGTGAATGGTGCGCGGCGTTGGCTGCATATCGGCGTAACACGGATTCAGCCTTCGGAAATCATGAAAATTGCCTTGCCGATGATGTTGGCCTGGTATTTCCAGCGCCAGGAAGGCAACCTGCAGATGCGTCATTTCGGTGTGGCTGCGCTGCTGATGGCCGTGCCTTTGGCCCTCATCCTCAAGCAGCCGGATTTGGGAACCGCCATTCTGGTGGGTGCGGCCAGTTTTTACATCATGTTTCTCGCCGGTTTAAGTGCCCGTATCGTCTGGCTGTTGGTGGCCGCAGGGGTTGGCGGGATTTATTTCGTCACGCACTGGGACTTGTGTATCAGGCTCTTTCACGATTACCAGTGCCAGCGGGTCGCTACCATGCTCAATCCAATGGAAGATCCGCTTGGGGATGGATACCACACGATTCAGGGAACGATTGCCATCGGCTCCGGTGGATTGCTGGGCAAGGGTTGGCTGGCAGGAACCCAGACTCATCTGGATTTTATTCCGGAGCGTACTACTGACTTTATCTTTGCCGTATTTGCCGAGGAGTTTGGCCTGATAGGCAATGTGCTGCTGTTGATACTGTATCTGCTGACTATCGGCCGGGGTTTGTTTATTGCATCCAAGGCTTCAGGCCTGTTTGGCCGGCTTTTGGCTGGCTCTATTGCGCTGAGCTTCTTTACATACGCTTTTGTTAATATCGGTATGGTGTCAGGCATTCTTCCGGTGGTGGGTGTTCCCTTGCCGCTTATCAGTTACGGTGGCACTGCACTCGTTACTTTGCTGCTTGGATTCGGCGTTTTGATGAGTATTCATGCTCATCAAAAACTGGTGCCTAGCTAAGAGTGAATGTCTGTAAATACGCCTATTCGCAGTCGTTTATGGGCTTGTCTTGACGCTCGAAAAACGCCGGATTTCTTACAAATCAATATTTTAGTCTTGATCCTCTAGACTGCTTGTGGTTCAATTGCCCCGTCATCAACCATTCGTTTTGCTGCCGATTGTTAGACAGTTGCGTTCTTGGCAGGCATGTCAAATGCGGTTTACTCCGTTGCCAGCACGCAAAGGTTCGTAGTCGACACGTTAGTCGATACGACAAATGTTCATCTGATTGTAATTGTCGATGTAACGATTTGTCGCTTGGCAGTTGCCGGCAAACAGTGCGTTCTTATGAGTCGAAACAGATTCAAGTTTATACAGCAGGGGTGTAGTGATCGTTTCTCGCTGCGTACCCTTTTTCGTCAAAAGCTGACGCTTGCCACTGGCACGCTTGCAGGTCTCTTGGTTGCCGCTTGTAGCACTACCGTAAAGGCACCGATTGACGAGCCCAGAGTGGTGGCGACTGTGCCTGGCCCGGCAGTTATAGAAAAGGCAGTCACAGGCACCCGTCCAGGTGCTTATTACAAGGATGATGGTCCGCCCGAGCTTGTCCCGGTCGATCTGGCCAAGGTGAAAGATGCTGAGCCCAAGGTGGAGCAGCTGCACAAATATGCCAACAGTCCATACTCGGTGATGGGGTCAAGTTATGTTCCGGAGCGGGACTACAAGCCCTATAGAATTCGGGGTGTAGCCTCTTGGTATGGCAAAAAGTTTCACGGACAGAAAACGTCCTCCGGTGAAAAATACGATATGTTTGCCATGACTGCCGCTCACCCCACCTTGCCTATTCCCAGCTATGCACGTGTAACCAACGTTGCCAACGGCAAGAGTGTTGTGGTGAAGATCAACGACCGGGGCCCGTTTCACAAAGGGCGCGTCATGGATCTGTCTTATGCTGCGGCTTATCGCCTTGGCTACGCCAGTGCGGGGAGTGCCACTGTAGAGATCGAGACAATCGGTGCGGAGGAGATTGCCAGTTTCAAGCGTAATGGCAAGTGGGGCGAAAATTCTGCCCAGGAGCCGCTTGATTCGACTCCGCTGGCGGACGCAGCAGTAACGGAGAAGCCTCTGGACAGTATTCCCGCAGAATCAACCGTTGCAGCAATACAAGCGGTGGAAAATGCCAACAGGGGGTTGTTCCTGCAAATCGGCGCGTTTCGTAACAAGGATAATGCTGCCAACCTGAAGTCCCGCCTGCTCAACAGCAGTGATATTGCGGATGAGCAAATCAATGTTGTGAACAAGGAAGGGATGTTCAGGATTCATGTTGGCCCATATGATTCGGAGCAATCTGCCCGCCTGGCTGCAGTTCAACTTCGCGACAGACAGGGCGTAAACGTCGTTCTGGTTCGTTGATTCGCATGTTCCCAGTTTCACGCTTGCGTGCGCCACGCATCGCATGGCCTTCATCGCAAAATGTTGCCAGGGCTCGCCGAGTGCTTGCTGCGGATGGGATTATCGCTTATCCCACAGAGTCCTGTTTCGGCTTGGGTTGCAACCCTCGCAGTCCAGGCGCGATTCGGCGACTATGTCTTCTGAAACGCCGCTCGCGCGGCAAGGGATTAATCCTTATTGCTGCCGATGTTGCCCAGATCGCACCATTTGTCGAGCCCGGCGCACTTCAGGATCTGGGCCGCTTCAAGGGTTTCTGGCCCGGCCCGTATACATTTCTGGTGCCGGCCAGCCGCAAGGTTCATCCGTGGTTGAGGGGGCAGCATCGGCAGATCGCCGTACGTATTACCCGGCATCCCTTGGCTGCCGGTCTTTGTCAGGCACTGGGTACGGCGCTTGTTTCAACCAGCGCAAATCTGTCGGGAAAAGTGTCGCTCAAAACCGCAGCAGATTGCCGCCAGTCCTTTGGAGGGCGTCTGTTCGTTGTTCCTGGTCTTACCGGGTTTGCCCGCAAGCCGTCGACCATCATTGATGCCGCCAGTGGCAAAATCCTGCGCGGTTGAGTTGCTTAAATGCAGCCAGTTGATATAAATCAGCCCGGTTTCGGCTGGATTTTGCTATTCATGTAAAATTAGCAAGTTCAGCCATTCAAATTGATACCAATGCAGTTATTCACCCTTGGCCTCAACCATCAGACCGCTCCCGTTTCGGTGCGAGAAAAACTCGCGTTCTCCGCCGAATCGTTACCGGCTGCATTGAATAGCCTGCTTGGCCAGCATCAGGTTAAAGAGGCTGCGATTGTCTCCACATGTAATCGCACAGAGATCTATTGCAATACCAAAAGCCCGCGCGCGGCAATCGAATGGTTGGCCGGCTATCACCACCTCAGTGATAGCGAAATCGAGCCCTACCTGTATATGCTGCCGAACGATCAGGCCGTTCGCCATGCTTTCCGTGTTGCTGCTGGCCTGGATTCGATGGTGCTGGGAGAAGCACAGATACTCGGACAACTGAAAGATGCCGTGCGGCAGGCTCAGGATGCCGGGTCGCTGGGTATTCTGCTGAATACCCTGTTTCAGCGCACCTTTTCTGTTGCCAAAGAGGTGCGGACCCGAACCGAGATCGGCGCCAATTCGGTCTCCATGGCTGCTGCCGCAGTCAGGCTGGCGGAACGCATTTTCCCGTCGGTCCAAGGGACGCGTGTATTGTTTATTGGCGCCGGTGAGATGATTGAACTGTGTGCCACCTACTTTGCTGCGCAACAGCCGAAGTCGATCACGGTCGCCAATCGGACGTTGCAACGTGCAGAAAATCTGGCAAGCAAATTCAACGGCAAGGCCATCACCCTCGCCGAGCTGCCGCAACAACTGGCTTTCCACGACATCGTCGTCACCTCCACGGGTAGCACCTTGCCGATTCTGGGCAAGGGCATGGTTGAACGGACACTGAAACAGCGCAAGCGTCAGCCCATCTTCATGGTGGATCTGGCGGTACCGAGAGATATCGAGGCTGAAGTTTCCGAACTGGAAGATGTGTATCTGTATACCGTTGATGATCTCGCCAGCGTCGTGCAGGAAGGACGTGATCGCCGTCAGCATGCGGTTCAGGAAGCGGAAACCATTATCGATAGTAAGGTCAGCGAGTTCATGACTTGGCTTGAGAGCCGAGAAGTGGTTCCGGTTATCCGTGCCCTGCGCGACAAGGCAGATCGCTTGCGGCGGCATGAGCTGGAAAAAGCAGTCAAACTACTCGAGCGTGGCGAAGACCCGCGCAAGGCGCTGGAGGTGCTGGCGGCAGGTTTGACCAATAAGTTCACGCATTTACCCACTCATTTGCTGAATCAGGCATCGGCTGATGACCGCGATACATTGATTGATACGGTTAGCCGTATCTACCAGATTCACGATTCCGATTAGTCTTGATCCGATGCGATCAGGATGTATTTTGGTGCATAATTTCGCCCTTCATTACCTCTACATTGAGCGTTGCCGCGTTGAACTCATTCGCCGGCTGCTACAGGCTATTCCATGAAACCCAGTATTGCCGCCAAACTTTCCCAGCTGGTTGATCGTCAGGATGAAGTGAGCCGACTTTTGGCTAGCGAGGAAGCGACGCGGAACATGGATCAGTTTCGCAAGCTGACCCGGGAGCACGCGGAAATCACCCCTGTCGTTGAATTGTTCCAGCAGTATCAGCAGTGCCAGCGTGATCTGGAAACTGCTCAGGAAATGCTGGCGGACCCGGACATGAGGGAACTGGCAGAAGCCGAACTCAAGGATGGCAAAGAACGATTGCTGCAGCTGGATGCCCAGCTGCAGGCACTGATGTTGCCGAAAGATCCGAACGATGAGCGCAACATCTTCCTTGAGATTCGTGCCGGAACCGGCGGTGATGAGTCTGCACTGTTTGCTGCCGGCCTGTTCCGCATGTATTCGCGTTTTGCCGAGCGTAATCGCTGGCAGGTGGAGGTGGTGTCGGCGAACGAATCCGATCTTGGGGGGTATCGGGAGATTATTGCCCGTATCGTGGGGTTTGGCGCCTATTCAAAACTCAAGTTTGAATCAGGCGGGCACCGGGTTCAACGGGTACCGGCCACCGAGACCCAAGGGCGTATCCATACCTCTGCCTGTACCGTTGCCGTGATGCCAGAAGCGGATGAGCTGGAGGCGGTGGAGATCCGCACCGAGGATGTCCGGGTTGATACCTTCCGAGCATCGGGGGCCGGTGGCCAGCACATCAACAAGACCGACTCCGCAGTGCGCATTACCCATTTGCCGACCGGCATTGTGGTCGAATGCCAGGACGATCGCTCTCAGCACAAAAACAAGGCTAGGGCGATGAGTGTATTGGCTGCACGTATCAAGGACGCACAGGAGCGTGAACGCCATGCATCGGAAGCTGCGACCCGCAAGAGCCTGGTTGGTTCGGGAGACCGTTCGGAGCGCATCCGAACCTACAATTTTCCTCAAGGTCGTGTGACAGATCATCGTATCAATCTGACCTTATACAAAATAGATCAGATCATGGATGGTGATATGTATGAGCTGACACAATCGCTGCAACAGGAGCACCAGGCCGAATTGTTGGCCGCTATGGGAGATGGATGAAAAAACAAAGGCCTGTATGCAGGCCTTTGTTTTTGTATGTTATTTCTTTTCTGCTGTTACAGTTGTCACCGAGGCAGGCTTGGTGGCTGGTAGGGGGGCAGTGCGGATGGTCAACATGCCGTAATAGCTATGCTTGATTTTAGGGACGTCGCCACTGCCGCTAAAATTGGCAAGTTCCAGCAGCCAGTCGGTGATCACGCCGGCAACGTTATAACCATTCTTATCTTCAACCGTTTTTTCTGACAGTTCCGGTGTGGTGTAAATCAGCAGATAACGATCTTTGCGGTTATTTCGATCAACTTTGACATCGCCTACATAACGCGGATATTTGCCCCAGTCGGCAGGTTGATATTTGTTCAACGCTTTTACCAGGCAGCGGGTTGGCTGAAACTTGCGATCCAGAAACACCAGCATCGGGTAAAACATATTGGGGTAGGTGGTGCTGATCAGATTGATTTTGTACGGCTGGTTATATGCGGGCAGCTCAAACGCCAGGTAAGGGCTGCGGCCGGTATCAAACTCGAAATGTGGATCCCATTTGGAGATTTCCACTGCGCGGTCGCGCATTGGCTTGGGGTAAATTTTAGGCGGTGGTGGTGCCTGAGTAATCAGTGTTGCCCATTTATCCACTTTGGGCAGATTCTTGCTGCACTGAACGGTAGAGTCGAGTTCTGGCAAAGGAGCAGGATCGCCTACCTGCGGCGCCTCTGGCACAACTTGCTGGACAGCCGTAGGGCTGAACTCGAGTGGAATCCGTACCGTACCGACTACAGGCTTGCCATCCTTCGTTGCCGGTTCAAAGCGCCAGGCCGTCACCGTGTCGATTGCCTGCACATCCAGGCGCGGAAAACCGCTGGATTCGACGATTTTTGCATCCTGCAGCAGGCCTTCCTTGCTGACGAGTGCCAACACAACCACCCGGCCTTTTTCTCCCAGCTGTCGTGAAATATCGGAGTAGGCGGGTGGCAGGTTTTTCAGGTGCGGTGCGTTGTATACCGGCGGGGTTTCTTGCGCCTGCTCTTTGGACGCAGGTGTCCCTGGCGCCGGTGGCGCCTCTGGCTGCGTCTGCTCTGCCGCAGCCAACGCCGAGGACAATGATGCCAAGAGTAGCAAGGATAAAGACTTTTTAATCAACATGCTCGAACCAGTAATATGCTGGGCGAATATTGCCCGTTAATTCAGATCGTTGGAGGCTATTGTAATAGAATATTCGCTCTAGCGGGAAATGATCCGTTTCCTGCCTCCTTCTTCAAAGACAATATGTACTTGCATCAGTTCAATCGATCGTGGTGATCTCTTGTCGTTTTTTTCTGGTGCTTGGTTGAGGTTTTGCTTGCCTTGGAGTGATATGGCGGCTTTGAGTGGCTGCAACATCAACATGATTGATGTTGGCTATTAAGTCTCTGCCGGATGTTGGAAAATTCAACTAGAGTAAATATTAGAAAATATTAATATAACGATAAGAAGAGATCAGATGGAGAGAGACAAATGGATTCAATCGATTTTGACACTGACAAAGGTGAGCATATCCATGCTTACATCATGCAGTGTTTTGGCTGGGGGCCAATGGCATGTAAACCGGTTTTCGGTGTGTTTGTCGAGCGGCATCCGGAAATGAATCGGCAGTACCACGATATTCAGCGCGCGGAAGCCCGCCTGCAAGGTTTGCGCGCCATGTTGTCGCATCACTGAGTTTTTTGTAGCACGCTTCTCGTTTTTCCCCTCGTTATTTGGCCACCCATTTGGGTGGTTTTTTATTTGGCCGTGAAATTGCGATTGGTTGTGTTTATTTTTTGCTGCTGCCAAATCCATGCGGGGTGAATGCCAGATTCAGTGCCTTACCTTTGCGGCCTCGTTTTGACTGGCATTGCGCCAGCTCTAGGGGGTCGAAACGCTCGGTACTGTCCTTGCCGCGCAATCCTTTGCCGGCTACCAGTAGTTCGTGGCCATTGGTGAAGCACAGATCGAGCAGGCGATCGCCCGTGTCCAGGCTGATGATCTGTACGCCCTTGCCGCCGCCCCCAAGTTCTTTCATCTCTTCGCGGGTAAACAGCAACAAGCGGCCTTGTGCCGAAATTGCGGCCAGAAAGGGTGGGCTTGTCTCGTCAAATGGCATGGGCGGGAGCAGGGTGTCGTCTTCATCCAGCGTGATGTATTGTTTGCCAGCCTTGACGCGTGAAGTCATGTTTTCCAGCTTGGCTGTGAAACCATAGCCATTGCTGCTGGCCAAAAGGTAGTTTTGCTCGGCAGGCCCGGCAATGGCCTGGGTGATTCGCACCCCCGCCGGCAGGTCGATCAGGGTTGGCAGGGGAACACCATCGCCACGGCCCCCGGGAATGCTGCCTGCTAGCAGCGAGAATAAGCGGCCATTGCTGCCAAATAGAATCACCTGTTCTACCGACCGGCATTCCAGTGCAAAAAACAGGCTGTCACCCTCTTTGAATCCGAAATTCTGCGCGTCGTGCCCTTGCCCGGTACGTGAACGGATCCAGCCCTTCTTCGACAGAATGATGGTGAGCGGCTCATCGACCACCTGAACTGCGATTGACGCTTTGCCTGTGGCTTCGATCAGGGTGCGACGATCGTCGCCATAGGTTTTGGCGTCGTTACGGATTTCGTTGATGACCTGCTTCTGCATTGCGACGCTATCACCCAGTAAATGTTCCAGGCCTGCTTTTTCATCACGCAGCTTGACCAGCTCCTGTTCAATCTTGATGCCTTCCAGGCGGGCCAGTTGCCGCAGGCGGATTTCCAGAATGTCTTCAGCTTGCCTGTCGGACAGATTGAACCGCGAGATCAGTGCAATTTTTGGGTCATCGGATTCACGGATGATGCGGATGACTTCGTCAATATTGAGGAAGACAATGTGCCGCCCTTCCAGAATGTGAATACGATCATCTACTTCGCCGAGGCGGTGACGGGTGCGACGGGTGACGGTTTCGAAACGGAAATCAATCCATTCGCCAAGGATTGCTTTGAGTGGCTTTTGTTGTGGCCGGCCATCGATGCCGATCATCACCATATTGAGGGAGCTCGAACCTTCCAGGCTGGTGTGCGTCAGCAGCAGGTTCATGAATTCGTCGGGGTTCTGACGTGATGATTTGGGCTCGAATACCAGGCGCACGGCGTTTTCCTTGCCGGATTCATCACGTATGGTATCCAGTTGCGACAACAGAAGCTGCTTGGTTTGCAGTTGTTCCTGGGTTAGTGCTTTTTTGCCTTTCTTGATCTTCGGATTGGTCAGGTCCTCGATTTCTTCCAGCACTTTTTGTGATGAGGTGTTGGGCGGCAACTCGTAAATCACCACCTGCCATTGGCCACGTGCCAACTCCTCGATTTTCCAGCGGGCTCGCACAGTGAGCGAGCCACGGCCGCTGTCGTAGGCGGCCTGAATGTCTTTGGTCGAGGAGATGATCTGGCCGCCTCCGGGAAAATCCGGCCCTTGGATGTATTGCAGAAGATCCGGCGTATCCAGTTTGCGGTTCTTGATCAGCGCAACAGTGGCTTCCGCCACCTCGCGCAAATTGTGTGACGGAATTTCGGTCGCCATGCCGACAGCGATGCCGGAGGCGCCATTCAGTAGCACCATAGGTAGTCGCGCGGGCAACAGGCAGGGTTCTTCAAAGGCGCCATCGTAGTTCGGCGTGAAGTCCACCGTGCCGCGATCAATCTCCGACAGCAGCAGCTCGGCAATTTTGGTCAGGCGTGCCTCGGTATAACGCATCGCTGCGGCGCCGTCGCCATCGCGACTGCCAAAATTGCCATGGCCGTCGATCAACGGGTAACGCAGCGAGAAGTCCTGTGCCAGGCGCACCATGGCGTCATATGCAGAAACGTCGCCATGCGGGTGAAATTTACCAAGCACCTCACCCACTACACGCGCAGATTTGACAGGTTTGGCGCTCGGCCCCAGACCCATCTCATGCATGGCAAACAGAATGCGTCGCTGAACCGGTTTTTGCCCGTCACAGACGTCCGGCAGGGCCCGTCCTTTTACTACCGAAACTGCGTATTCAAGGTAGGCCCGCTCGGCGTATAGCCCGAGCGGCACCGCATCGTCGGAAAAATCTGTCAGTGCCGGCGGAGGTGCGTCGTCCGCGCCACCATTACCCGGAGAGGTGTCGAGTGCCGCTTCAAACATGTCTGCAGTGGGGGCGTCCTGGTGTTCCATTGCTACCTCGTGTTTTTGATTGCTGCGGATTATAGCGCGAGCCGAGCCTGCTCGAGATAAGGCTTGCTCGTAGCGTCTGCCGCTTTGCCTGTGTTTGTGCCGGGGGTAGTGCCCACGCCTCAAAAACGGGTAAATCCAGCCGCGCCTTGTCACCTGCGTGCGACGCTCACTCAAACCTGATTTCATTGCGTAACGCTGTTAGAAAAATGTACTGATAAAAAAATTTTATTACGGCTATTTACATGAAATGCCAAATGAATAACAATTGCGTCATATAGAGCATTAGTTCTAAACGTTATTCATTTAAAGATCGTCGTGCCTGCTGCGGCAGTCATACCGATGTTTTGGAAAAGGAGGCACAAAGCATGCAAATTTCCTCGCGTGTGATCGCTGCGTTAGCTCTGGCGTGTGTATCTGCTTCTGCGGTTGTGATTGCTGCCCCTGCGCAAGAGATGAACGATGAGCAACTGTCCGAAGTTGCCGGACAGGCCATCATCGAGATGGTGCAGACGGTTTTTACCCAAGAGCCAAAACACTTTGTGGCGGACTGGAAAACCAACGATTTCAACAACAACTGGCGTCGACTGGATAACCCGAGCGAGATCGGTAAGCTCAAGAGCCGTATTGATCCAGCAACAGGGCGTACGATGGAAGACGCGTATTCTCTGGATGGCTGGCCCGAATACTACGATGCCGACCAGAAGAAGATGGTGACGCTGAATTCGCCGGTTTACTTCACCAAAATGCGTATTGGTGCCGATATCGAAATGGATGTCGACGTAGGCAAGCTCTACCTGGGCGGCTACAAATGGAATGGTGGCCCGAATACGCCACTGACCTTGCCCGACGGCACTGCCAACAATCTGGAGCGTGGCGATTGGGATTTGAAGCAGGAAAGCATCAAATGGACTGGCTGGAGGGAAGGCTCGACGTATCTCCCGTTGCTGGGTCATCTGCCAAGTAAAACCGGCCGCTACCATCCTTTCCATGTCAAGAATCCTTATTTCGAAATCGCCGAGCAGCGTAATAACGGCAAAAGGGAAGTGCTGGGATTTCGTTTTGGTTTCGAAGAGATGGATGGCATGTTCGGGGTGAACTTCCTCAGAGGGACGGGGCGTGGCTTCGTTAGCTCTCAGGCTTTGGGTGGTTTGGCAACGGCAACCGTAAACAACTACGGCAAGCGTGCCGAGGGTGACAATATCCTGTTGCGTGAGCCGGGGTTGCTGGCGCCATTGTTGGCACTGGTGCCTTCCATCACCAACAAGATTTTCCCGGTGGTCGTGTCGGACAAGGGCTTGCGCCGCACCGATGCGCTGTGTGTGGGGCGCACCGAGGCATTGGGGACGTGTTCGGCATCCAGCGAGCCCACTCGTGATTTCTGGATTTCAGTGAGCAAGGTGGATCGTTTGCTTTACCCCGCAACCAATCCACAAGAGAACTTTCCGGCTCAAGCCGGCGTCTGGCTGAACCTGGCGGACAATGTGCGGGTGTATAACGTAAAAGATATTACCGGCCTGTTTGCCATTTCCAATACCTGGTGGCTGGATCCGAATGTGCGGCCCAAGCGTTGGTAATAGGGGGTCGTAAAAAGCCAAGGGCGATGTGTTGAACATCGCCCTTGGCTTTTCGGGGTTGCGCCCGGATCAGTTTTCGCCTTTTAGCTCAATCAATCGCTTCTTGTCTTCTGCCGCCTTGTTGCGGACATTGATTTTCTCTTGTTCCTTCAGCGTGATGTAATCGCTGATGCGCTTCACTTCTTCCGTGCCGCGTTTGCGTTCATCCAGCAGATCAGGTGGAACAGGTTTGTTGCGCTGCTGGAAGAATGCAATCCGTTCGTTAGTGCGAGTCAGGTGGCTTTCAGCGGTTTTACGCTGCAAGCCAAAACTCTTGATTTCGCCATCAAGAACCTCCAGAGCGCGATCACGCAGCAAATCCACTTCTTCCGGCTTGGTGTAGGACTTCATCAGCGCGTTGTCGCGGCGACGCTGTTCTGCCTCCAGGGTTGCGAGTTCTTTTTTCTTGGCTTCTGCCGCCTGTTGCTCGGGCGTTAAAACCGGGTCAATTTTCTTGACCACGATGCCGCGTTTGCTGAGTTGCTCCAGCGAGCCCTTCTGCAAATTTTGCGGCGGAGGCGGTTTGTCGCTGAATTGCACCTGGCCTTTTTCGTCCACCCACTTGTAGAGGCCGCCGGCCTGTACTGTGGTAGCGGCGAGAGCCAAGAGAATAAGGCTGTGGCGCAGCATTTCAATTCACTCCGTAGGCCTGGCGATATTGCTCGATAGCTGGTAAATGGCTTTGCAGCGCTGGCGTGTCGTGCAGATAGGTCAGCAGGTCGTTGACCGAAGCAATGGAAATCACCGGAATTTCAAACTCCAGTTCAACCTCCTGTACTGCCGACAACTCACCCTTGCCGCGTTCCATGCGATCCAGCGCAATCACTACGCCTGCCGGGGTGGCGCCTGCATTCAGGATCAGGTTGACCGACTCTCGCACCGACGTACCCGCAGAAATCACATCGTCGATAATCAGCACTTTGCCCTGCAACGGATGGCCCACGACCGTGCCACCTTCGCCGTGGTCCTTGGCTTCCTTGCGGTTGAAGGCATAAGGCACGTTGTGGCCCGCTTCGGCCAGTGCAATCGCCGCGCCTGTGGCCAGCGGAATGCCCTTGTAGGCCGGGCCGAAAAGGACATCGAATTCAATGCCGGAAGCCTGAATCGCTTTGGCGTAGAATTGCGTCAGTTGCCAAAGGCTGTTGCCATCGTGAAACAGCCCGGCGTTGAAGAAATACGGCGACAGGCGGCCGGCTTTGGTTTTGTATTCGCCGAACAGCAGCACTTGTTGTTCGATGGCGAAACGGATGAAATCGGTTCTGAAGTCGCTCATTGTCTAATCATCATTTGCTAATGCTTGTAGTTTTCAAGCATAGCACATGAGCCGGAATCCGCGAATCGGGCGGAGATCCAGTAACCATGCGGATTTGGAGTGAAAATGCGGATTATCAGTGCCAATCTCAACGGCATCCGTTCG
>JAUPTR010000093.1 GCA_030917985.1 Pseudomonadota bacterium
GATTTTAGAGGTACTGGCCGCTTATTTCACGTTTGCGTATACGCAAATTTGCCGCCGGGTCAGGATTGCGGCTCAACCGCTACCCTGACCTGCACCTCCCGGCCCGGATCATTCGGCATAAAACTGCTGTAACGACGGCCGGCATATTCGTAAGTCACCCGATAGCCGTTTATACGATTGACCCAGTGATCGATATCACGGCAACGACGCACCTCGCGTTGCTGGACACCTTCATCGCGAATGATCTCGGTACGGCCACGGTTGTCATACTGGCTGCCGATCAGCGCCCCGGCGACGGCACCGGCAGCGGTGGCGGCCTCCCGCCCATGCCCCTTGCCAAAACGATTGCCGATTACCCCACCCACAATCCCCCCCAGGATGGTGCCGCCATATTCCGGGCCTTCGGAATCCGGCCGCTGAACCGGTACACGGGTTTCCACCAGCTCGTTGTAACACTCCTGACGCGGCTGGTTAACGCGCTCATATTCAGGAACCACGCTCTTGACGCGCGCATAATCAGCGTAAACATCGGCCTGGGCGCTCGTCGCCAGCAGCGCACCACACAACAACAGGCTGTGTCGAATCAGGGCTTTCATGACGTTCTCCTTGGATGGGCAAGCGAAAGTAATGCTGCAGGTGATTCTGCTGGCGCATCGCTTAATCCACACTGAACGACACACATACAATCCATCCCCCGGATAAAGCGGCACAACACCTTTACCCTTTTGACGCAACGCAGCACAAGGCAGTCGCTACCGGTATAATGGCCGATTCATTTGCTGCCGATTTGCTGATCATGTCGTTTGCCTACCCTTTACTTCGCCCTCTGCTGTTTTCGCTGGATGCCGAAACAGCGCATAACCTTACGCTGAACAGCCTGGATTTTATCCATGCGCTGGGCTTTGCGCGGATGCTGGGAGAGGAAATCGAATCCGAACCGCGCTCGGTGATGGGTATCCGTTTTCCCAATGCGGTAGGCCTGGCAGCCGGGCTCGACAAGAACGGCGCCCACATTGAAGGGCTGAGCGACCTGGGCTTCGGCTTTATTGAAATCGGTACCATCACGCCGCGCCCGCAACCGGGCAATCCCAAACCGCGGATTTTCCGACTACCGTCGGCACAGGGCATCATCAACCGCATGGGGTTCAATAACGACGGGGTCGACATACTGATCGAAAACGTCGACCGGGCCAACTACAAGGGCGTGCTGGGCATCAATATTGGCAAAAACGCCGACACGCCGATCGAAAACGCAGCAGAGGATTATCTGACCTGCCTGCGCAAGGTATACACCCGCGCCACCTACGTCACGGTCAATATTTCCAGCCCCAACACCAAGAATCTGCGCCAGCTGCAGCAAAGCGACGAACTGGATCAGCTGCTGTCGCAAATCAAGGCAGAACAGGCGATACTTGCCGACAAATATGGTAAATACGTGCCTATCGCGGTCAAAATCGCGCCTGACCTGGAAACGCCACAAGTGCAGGACATCGCGGCCAAACTGATCAAACACAAGTTTGATGGCGTGATTGCCACCAACACAACCCTGGCGCGCACGGGCGTTGAGAACCTCAAACATGGCAACGAAACCGGCGGCCTTTCCGGCGCACCCGTCCGCGCAAAATCCACCCGGATCATCCGTGAACTGGCCGCCGCGCTGGGTGGCACACTGCCGATCATCGGCGTCGGTGGCATTTTTAACGGTGAAGATGCCAAGGAAAAAATCAACGCTGGCGCCAGCCTGGTACAACTGTATTCCGGGCTGATCTACCGTGGGCCGGAATTGGTAGGTGAATGCGTCAAGGCGCTTGGCTGAGTTCACTGTCGCCTCTTTGATCCTTCGGAATACACGCCGTGGCCAATAAGCACGTCATTCAGCTGGCACAGCAAATTGATGCCCTGCTGCCGCAAACCCAATGCGGCAAATGCGGCTACCCCGGCTGCAAGCCTTATGCACAGGCGATTGCCGAAGGCGCTGCCGATATCAATCAGTGCCCGCCCGGCGGCGATGCCAATATTCATCGCCTTGCCGCCCTGACCCAGATGCCGTACCGGCCACTCAACCCGGAAAACGGCCAGGAAAAACCGCGACAACGGGCAGTGATTGATGAACAGGTCTGTATCGGCTGCACCCTGTGCATTCAGGCATGCCCGGTGGACGCCATCGTCGGCGCAGCAAAACAGATGCACACCGTGATTGTCGCCGAATGCACCGGCTGTGAACTGTGTGTCGCACCCTGCCCGGTTGACTGCATCAGCATGCTTGATGCGCCACCCCCGACAGTTGAAACATCGCCCGCAGCACTGCTGCAACAACAGGCGGACCACGCACGTTATCGTTACGAATTCCGTTTGTTGCGGCTGGAACGGGAAAAGCAGGAGCGCACTGCACGCCTGGCGGCCAAAGCGGTAGAAGCCAAGGCTGCGGCGGCCAGACTGGCAGAAGTCGCGAAAACCGACCCTGCAGCGGTCAAAGCGGCGCTCAACAAACAGGCCATCATACAAGCCGCACTGGCACGCGCCGCAGCCAAAAAGGCGGCCGCAGCACCGCCTGCCGACAACGAGTCGGAAAAACCGGAATGAGGTCGGACCAAGCCCATGAATAACGACAAACGCCAACAGATCTTTGCCCGTCTGCAGGCGGCCAATCCGCATCCGACAACCGAACTGAATTACAGCAGCGAATTCGAGCTGCTGGTTGCGGTGCTGTTGTCGGCTCAAGCGACGGATGTCGGCGTGAACAAGGCAACCGACAAGCTGTTTCCAGTCGCCAACACCCCGGAAGCCATTCTGGCACTCGGGCAGGAAGGCCTGGAGAGTTATATCGCCACGATTGGCCTCTATCGCATCAAAGCCCGGCACCTGCTGCAAACCTGCCACATCCTGATCGAGCGGCACGGCTCGCAGGTGCCGCAAAATCGCGAAGCGCTGGAAGCCTTGCCAGGCGTGGGCCGCAAAACTGCCAATGTGTTGCTCAACACACTCTTCGGCCACCCGACCATTGCTGTCGACACCCATATTTTCCGCATCGCCAACCGCATCGGCCTGGCGCCGGGCAAAACCGTGGACGAAGTGGAACAGAAATTATTGAAGGTTGTGCCACGACAATACATGCAGGACGCTCACCACTGGCTGATCCTGCATGGCCGTTATGTGTGCAAGGCACGTAAACCGGAATGTGCTCAATGCATCATTTCCGACTTGTGCGACTACAAAGCCAAATCGATCTGACGCCAATGCCTTGCCAACCAGCACACCACCCAAGCGCGGTAGTCGCCGCATGAAGCGGGCGGCAACCGGCCTGGCCAGCGGCCGCATGGCCAGCCCGGAACTGGCACAGCGAGCAGTGGAACAAGCGCTGGCCGGACTGCAGGGGCAAGCGGCCAGTGCCGTATTGCTGTTTCTCAGCCCGGACTTTGCCAGCAACCCGCAACCATCCCTGCTGGCTGCCAGCAAAGCCGCAGCATGCACCCAGCTGGCCGGCTGTACTGCCACCGGCATTCTCACCGAACAGGAATGGATTCAGGACGCACCGGCCGCCGCAGCCTTGGCACTCACCGCACCACTAAACATTGGCGCCGCGCAGCAGGCCAGGCAGGAAGCCATACTGTGTCTGGCAGCACCCAACGCCATCAATACCAATTGGCTGCATGCCAACGGCCAGCGTTTTGGCGGTGTGGCGGGGGACGCAACCGGACAGGGGGCCTACAAAATATGGGCCAATGGCAGAGTGCAAAGCGCCGGGCTAACCCAGCTGCAAATCTCCGGCGGAATTACACGCCTGCTGATTTCTCAGGGACTGCAGGCACTTTCTGCACCAGTCCGCATAAACGAGATGCGCGGATTGGAACTATTGTCGCTTGGCGGCTTGCCCGCACTTGAGCACCTGGCACTTGCCCAGGCAGAACAGCCGAATGCGGTTGACGAACAGGCACTGCGCCTGGCGGTATCTCTGGCAGTGGAAGCAAAGGATTCGCAAAGCGACCAAGGCTACTATCCGCTGACATTACTGCGAAAAAACTGGCGCAGCGGCAGTATCAGCCTCACCCAGACACTGGAGGCCGGCCAACAGGTGTTCTGGGCTGCACGCAACCCCGAGTTTACCGCCTCCTCGTTGCGCCAGCAGTTACAAGGCTATGTCGACAGGCACGGCCAACCCGACTGTGTGATGATGTTTTCTTGTGCCGGACGCGGGCCGCAGTTTTACGGCGGCGAAGATCGCGACTGGCAGGCAATACGTGCCGCACTTCCGCAAACGCCCTTGCTGGGCATGTACGGCAACGGCCAGTTTGCGCCCTTGGCCGAGGGCAACCACTTGCTGGACGGCACTGTCGTTCTGGCCTTATGTCACGGAGCAGATCATGTTTAATCCCTCGCGCGAACAAGCCCGCCGTTTTTACTTTGACACCTGGGCCAAACATCGGGCATCACAAACCCTTACCGATCTGGAAAAAATTGCGCTGACCGTGATGTTATTGCATCCGGAATACCATTCGCTACTGGATAAGCCTGATCACTACGTCGACAAGGATTATTCCCTCGAGGCCGGACAGACCAACCCGTTCCTGCATATGAGCATGCACGTGGCGATACACGAGCAACTGACCATCAACCAGCCGCAGGGAGTTCGCGAACACTACAAGGGGTTGTGCGAACAGACCCAGAATCAGCATGCAGCCGAACACGAGATGATGGATTGCCTGGGAGAAATGATCTGGCATGCCCAACGTCATCAGACAAATCCAGATCCAGATATTTATTTTGCATGCCTGCAGAAAAAACGAGGGCTTTCCACTACGGAATAGAGCGCCAAGGCAATAAAAAAACGCCGTGGAATCCACGGCGTTTTTGCTTACTTCTCTATTTCTCCACGTTTTATATTTTGTACGCGCTTTGAATTATTTGTTGGTTTGCGGTTTTTGGTTTTGTTGTTTTGTTTAGCGCTGCATCTATGACTAGAGTCTATGCTCTACACATGACGATTGCAAGCAAAATTTACAATTGCACATGTAATTTTTTTGAACTTTTAGTATCAGCCCAATACAGACAAGCCTTTCAGCCACATCCATCCGGCAAGCAAAGACGTTACAATCATCCAAAGACACAAAACATTGCAGTAATCTTCCGGAATGCGCTCCATGAACAATATCGATTGGCTACAACGCAGCCTGGCCTCCGTCTGGCACCCCTGCACCCAGATGAAGCGTCATGAGCAGCTGCCGCTGATTCCGATTGAACGCGGCGAGGGAGCCTGGCTCATCGATTTTGATGGCAAGCGTTATCTGGATGGTATCAGCAGCTGGTGGGTCAACCTGTTTGGCCACGCCAACCCACGCATCAATGCTGCGATTATTGATCAGCTAGGCAGGCTGGAACATGTGATGCTGGCAGGCTTCACACAGCAACCTGTAGTTGAGCTCTCTGAACGCCTCGCCACCCTCACCGGCCTGGGGCACGTGTTTTATGGGTCTGACGGCGCGTCGGCAACGGAAATTGCGCTGAAAATGAGTTTTCACTACTGGCGTAATATCGGTTTGCCGCAGAAAACCCGGTTTGCCAGCCTCAGTAACGGTTACCACGGCGAAACCATGGGCGCACTGGGCGTAACCGACGTTGCCCTATTCAAAGATGTGTATGCGCCACTGCTGCACAACAGCATCCAGCTACCCAGCCCGGATTGGCGACTGGCAGCAGCTGGCGAAACGGCAGCTGACTATGCCCTGCGTTGCGCGGCAGCAGCGGAAGCGGTGTTTGTTCAACAGGCCAACGCCATCGCAGCGGTGATTGTTGAGCCTCTGGTGCAAGGCGCAGCCGGCATGGCGATGTATCACCCACTGTATCTGAGCGAACTGCGCCGGCTCTGCCAGCAATACCAGATTCACTTGATTGCCGATGAAATTGCGGTGGGGTTTGGCCGTACCGGCAGCATGTTTGCCTGTGAACAGGCAGCGATCCAGCCGGACTTCATGTGTTTATCGAAGGGCATTACCGGCGGCTATCTACCCTTATCAGCAGTGATGACAACCGAAAAAGTGTATGCAGCGTTTTATGATGATTCGGTTGCCCGCGGCTTTCTGCATTCTCACTCTTACACCGGCAACGCCTTGGCTTGTCGGGCCGCGCTGGCAGTGCTGGACATTTTTGCCGACGACGCAGTCATCGCTGGCAACCGGGAACAAACAACACGCATCTCGAAAGCACTGGAACCGGTGACGCAACACGCCAGCGTCCGGAACTTCCGCAATTGCGGCATGATCTGGGCATTCGAAGTGGATACTCAACAAACGGATTTTGCCAACCGCTGCTTTCAGCTTGCGCTACAGAATGGCGTACTGCTCAGGCCGATCGGCAATACCGTATATTTGATGCCACCCTATATCCTCGACCAGCAACAAATACATCTACTGGCACAAACCACGCTGACCATCGTGGATCAGCTCGGCGACTGAGGTTTTTGCGGCAGGGTTGTTTGTCCGGCGATCAAACTCGACAAAGACTGATCCAGCAAAACGTCGATTTGTTGCAATGTTGGTGCCAGATACAGAGCCAGTACCTGCTCCTGTGGATGCATCTTTTCCGGTCGCAATGGCCGCATCACCAGCAAATGGAACAATTCGCGCAAACTGAGTTGTTCCGGTGCCTTGCGCAACAGCCACTGGTCTTCAACGTTGCGCTCGATCAGGCCCGCGGCATGCAAGGCCTGCAGCAGCTCTGTCAGCTGATCCAGGCCACAATGCAGATATCTTTGCAGTTGCAGCACATCCAGTACGGTGCCTTTCTGCTGAGCCTCAGCCAGCACCTGCAGCAATCGAATTGCATAAAAGAAACTGCGCCCGGCGACCATCCTGCGGCGCCACGCGCCATGCTGCCAGTAGGATAATGTCGCCGTCAGTACCGCACCAAAAAGGATGGTCGACCAGACGACGTAAACCCAAAGCAGAAAAATCGGGATGATGGCAAATGCACCGTAGACCAGCTTGTAGGATCCGAATGCCTTGATATACAAGGCAAATCCCTTTTTGGCCAATTCAAACAGAACGGCACCTACCGTGCCACCGATCAGCGCGTGACGCCAGGGGACATGGCAATTGGGCACCGCATAATAAAGCAGGGAAAACGCAAGTACAGACAAAACCCACGGGCCGCCATCAATCAGCGCCATGCCGATAAATGGAACATGCTGAGCGTAGTCTGCAGACTCGGAGAACACCCAGGAGGTCAAAGAGAGGCTGGCCCCCGCCAGAAATGGGCCAAGCGTCATCGCGGCCCAGTACAATACCACCCTACGGAACAGCGAACGCGGCTCCCGCGCGCGCCAGATATCGTTGAATGCTCTTTCTATGGTCAGAATCAGCATCCAGGCAGTGATCACCAGCGAAACCACCCCGACAGCAGTCAGCCGGGTTGCGTTTTCGGAGAACTGTTTCATGTAGACAGTAATCACCTTGCTTGCCGATGCGGGCACCAGATTGGTCAGCAGCATCAGCTTGACCTGACTGATGAGCTCATTGAACACAGGAAATGCAGACAGGATCATCAACATGATGGTCAGGAAAGGCACCAATGCCAACAAGGTCGTAAAGGTGAGGCTGCCAGCGGTCTGCAGACACTGATCTTGCTGATAACGACGCAGAACGAAACCGAGAAAACCGAAGACATCGTATCCGGGCCAACGTTTGGCCTTTTTGGCGAGGTGCAGAAACATGGCAGGAAATACGTCCAGGCAGGTTGAAAGTGAAACTGGAATCGAGCCGCAGGGGCGCAGCACTCGAGCAGCGACCTCGGAGGCAAGTGCGACTATAATACCCGACTCTTTAAAGGCATAACGGCAATGCATGACATTCTGGTGCTTTACTACTCTCACCAAGGCTCAGTTCAGCAACTGGCCAAGTTAATCGCACGCGGCATTGAATCCATCCCTGGCTGCCAGGCACGTCTGCGTACGGTACCCCGGGTATCAACGGTGTGCGAAGCGACCGAACCCGCCATTCCCGAAAACGGCGCGCCGTATGTAGAAAAGCAGGACTTGAATGAATGTATTGGCATCGCCGTCGGCAGCCCAACACGTTTCGGCAATATGGCTGCAGCAATGAAGTATTTCTGGGATGGAACGGCCAATGAATGGCTTCGTGGTGAACTGGTCGGGAAACCGGCGATGGTCTTCACCAGCAGCGGCGCCATGCACGGCGGCAATGAAAGTACCCAGCTGAGCATGATGCTGCCACTATTGCATCACGGCATGCTGCTGATTGGTCTGCCCTTCACCGAAGCCGCGCTGAATATCACCGAGTCGGGGGGCACGCCGTATGGTGCATCGCACGTTGCAGGGCCTCGTAACGACAAACCGCTGACGGATCATGAAAAACAATTGGCAATCGCCGCCGGCAAGCGCCTGGCGGAAACCGCTCTGAAACTGGTGGCCTGAGTTGAAACGTTTACTTTATTTGGGAGCAGTCACCAGTCTGATTGCATTGATCATGCTGTGCCTGGCGTGGGAACTGTGGCTAGCGCCATTGCGCACAGGCGGTTCCTGGCTTGTCATCAAAGCGGTTCTGCTGCTTTTGCCGCTGTTTGGCATTCTGCGCGGCAAACGTTACACCTACCAATGGTCCTGCATGTTCATCCTGCTGTATTTTACCGAGGGCATCATGCGTGCCTGGAGTGAATCCGGCATGTCGCAACAACTGGCACTGGCCGAGGTGGCACTCAGCAGCATCTTTTTCGTCTGCGCCATCTACTTCGCAAAACTCAGCAGATCAGTACAAACCGAGTCTGCATAAAAAAGCCGCAGACAGTATCGTCTGCGGCTTTTAATCAAACACGGCGAACTGACTTAAGCAGGTAACTCGTCAGCAACACGCTGCTCCAGAACCTTTTGCAACAAGCCTGCATCCACATTGGCATGCATGACCGCCTCGCCAATGCGCTTGAGCAGCACAAAACGAATCGTACCAGCCTCGACCTTTTTGTCGCTCGACATCAATTCGATATAACGCTGGGCACCAAGGCGCGCGCCCTTCACCGGCAATTTCGCTGCCTGCATCAATGCCAAAGTCCGCGCCAGTTCTTCTGCGGAGAACCATCCCATACGGCAAGACAGGTCGGCAGCCATAGCCATACCGGCTGCCACAGCTTCTCCATGCAACCACACACCGTAACCCATGCCAGCCTCAATCGCATGACCAAAGGTGTGCCCCAGATTAAGCAATGCCCGAACGCCAGACTCACGCTCATCTGCGGCAACGATTTTTGCCTTGTTCCAGCATGAACGATGTACGGCGTACTCCAGCGCAGCGGTATCTCTTGCGAGCAAGGCCGGCATGTTTTGCTCCAGCCAGCAAAAAAACTCGCAGTCACCAAGCAGACCATATTTGATCACCTCGGCCAGACCGGCCGAATATTCACGATCGGGCAAGGTGTTCAACGTCGACATATCGGCCAAAACGATACGTGGCTGATAAAACGCCCCTATCATGTTTTTGCCAAGCGGATGATTAATGCCAGTTTTGCCGCCAACCGAGGAATCCACTTGTGACAACAAGGTCGTAGGAATCTGGATAAAAGGCACGCCGCGCTGATACGAGGCTGCAGCAAAACCCGTCATATCACCAATGACACCACCGCCCAATGCAATCAGCGTCACCTTACGCTCACAACGAGCACGCAACAGCGCATCAAAAATCAGATTGAGTGTTTCCCAGGTTTTGAATTCCTCGCCATCGGGCAAAACGATTTCCAGCACCGATTTGCCAGCATGACGCAATGGCTTCGCCACCTTGGACATATACAACGGTGCCACAGTGGTATTGCTGACAATCGCAACCTGGGAAGAACGGATATAGGGCAAGATCAGGTCAGGCTGAGCCAGCAGATCCGCGCCAATCAAAATAGGATAGGCGTCGTTGCCCAAGTCGAGATCAAGTCTTTGCATTATGTTGATTCTGTTGTTGCTGAAGATGTGCCTGCAGCTTGCGTTCAAGCTGGGCAACCAGACTGTTCACGTTTTGACGCGAGGTATCGATTACGACATCGGCCAACTGGCGGTATATAGGGTCACGCTGCTCGAACAGCGCCTGGAGTTTTGCCTTGGGATCGGCCGTTTGCAACAAAGGGCGATTTCGATCGTGCTTGGTGCGCTCATACAGATCGTCAACATTGGCACGGAGATAAATCACCGTACCATTTTCCTTCAGCGCACGCTGATTTTCGGCCCGTAATACCGCACCGCCACCAGTGGCAAGCACCACATTACGCATGGAAACCAGCTCGGCAATGGTTTCCACTTCCCGATTACGGAAACCCTCCTCGCCTTCAATTTCAAAAATAATCGGAATACGCACACCTGTACGTGCTTCTATTTCATGATCGGAGTCGAAAAACGGCCAATGCAGGCGCTTGGCCAGAATCTTGCCAACGGTCGTCTTTCCGGCTCCCATCAAGCCGATCAAAAATAAATTGCCTGCCACGTTCATGGCAGGCATTGTATCCCAATTCAAGGTCGCTCAGCGAATCGCCATGGTATCGTCCAGCACCTTGGGGGTAATGAACACAACTAGTTCGGTACGATCATTAAGCTTCTGGGTGTGTTTGAATAGATAACCGATAATTGGGAGATCGCCCAACAAAGGTACCTTGGTGGTCACAGACTTGTCATTCTGCTCATAGACCCCACCCAGAATAGCCGTCTCTCCGTTTGCAACAAGGACATTGGTTTTCACTAATTTCTTGTCAATCGGGGGTTCCCCGGCAACTGCTCGCGTCCAATCAGGTTCGTCTTTCTTAATCTCCAACTCCATCAGCACTCGTCCATCTGGAGTAATACGTGGCGTTACGGCCAACGAAAGTACCGCATCCTTGAACTGCACGTTGGTTCCATTTGCGCTAACCGAACGATATGGTACTTGCACACCGGCCTCAATCATCGCCTTCTGCTGATCTCCCGTCACGATACGAGGACTCGACAGTATCTTGCCTTTGCCATCAGACTCCATTGCCGACAGCTCCAAGTTAACCATCACGCCTTGTGAAGGGTTCAAGACACTTATGCCCAACATTCCCGAGCCTGATGCACCTGTTGCAGCCGCATTGGTAGGAAAGCTCCAGTTCAGGCCATCGGTACCACCAACGGCAGCTCCGCCAGCCAACCCGGCAGATTTCTCAATCGAGCCAGCCACACCGGTTTTAGTACTGTTCTTGATATTTTGTCCCTGAATGCCGAATTTGGAGCCCAGTTCACGCGAAAAATTCTCGCCTGCCGATACGATACGGGCCTCTATCAACACCTGCTTGGTCGGTACATCAATCTTCGCAAGGATGCTACGGATCTCCTCCAACCGTGATGGAACATCCTGAATGAAAAGAATATTCGAACGAGTATCAATCACCGCACTGCCACGACGCGACAGTAGACGCTGATTGCTCCCCCCCTCCGCCAGAATTTTCTGGATCGCTTCTGCATTGTGATAGCGCAACTGGAATGTTTCAGTGCGCAAAGGTTCAAGTTCAGAAATGAACTGCTTCGACTCCAGTTCCAGCTTTTCCTTCAACGCCAGCTCATCGCGCGGAGCAATCCAGACGACATTGCCATTCTTGCGCTGGTCAAGACCCTTGGCCTGCAGAATGATATCCAGAGCCTGGTCCCACGGAACATCCTTGAGGCGAAGAGTCAGGGAACCATTGACAGTATCACTGGTAATGATATTCATGCCGGTAAATTCAGCAATGACTTGCAATACCGTACGCACTTCAACATTCTGGAAATTCAGCGATAGCTTGTCGCCGCGATAGCCGAACTTCGAACCCTGCGTCAGTTTGGTAGGGTCTTCAACAATCTGTTTAACTTCGACCACAAACTGATTGTCCGTCTGATATGCCGAATATTCCCAGATCCCTTTGGGCTCGATAACCATGCGCGTATTGCCTACGTGCACCGAGGCATCAATCTTCTGTACCGGGGTACCAAAATCCGACACATCGAGACGACGCTCCAGATCCTTGCCCAAGCCGATCTTGGCAAAATCGACGACCAGATTGCGGCCTTGCTGGCGGATATCGATACCCGTTGCGTTAGATGGGAGGTCTACGACAATTTTCCCTTCTCCATTTTTACCGCGGC
>JAUPTR010000094.1 GCA_030917985.1 Pseudomonadota bacterium
GTCTACCAGTTACGTGATAAACGCAAGGTGGCGGAACAACTGGATGTGGTCAGCAAGAAGCCGGTGCTGCATATCTCCGGCATGTATCCCGCCGAGCGCGGCTGCCTGGCACTGGTGGCGCCGATTGGCCGGCATCCGGTAAACCAGAACGAAATCGTGGTGTTTGACCTGAGCGCCGACCCGGCCCCGCTGTTTGAACTGAGTGCCGAGCAGCTGCGCGAGCGCGTATTCACCCGCGCCCAGGATTTGCCCGAAGGCGTGACCCGCCTGCCGCTGAAAACCATCCACATTAACAAATGCCCGATTGTTGCCTCGGCCAAATTGCTGACGCCGGAGCTGGCGGAAAAATGGCAGGTGGATCTGGCCGCCGCACGGCAAAACTGGCTCAAGCTGTGCGCCCACGAGCTACCGCCGAAGCTGGATGCGCTGTTCAAAACGCCCGAGCGCGAGGTCATTAGCGACCCGGATCTGATGATCTACAGCGGCGGCTTTTTCTCCGGCCGCGACAAGGCGGCGATTGCCAAGGTGCGCACCACCGCGCCGCAGGACTTGCCACGCACTCGTTTCGATTTTGATGATCCGCGCTTGCCGGAGATGTTGTTCCGCTACCGCGCGCGCAATTATCCCGAAACCTTGAGCCTTGAAGAACGTGGCACCTGGGACGAATACCGCAACTGGCGCCTGACCGATCCGGCAGGCGGTGCCAGCATTGTGCTCGACGACTATCTGGCGGAAATCGAACGCTTGAGCTTTGCTGCTGAAACCAGTGATGCCGAGCGGGCCTTGCTGCAACAATTGATGGAATACGCCGAGCAGGTGGTGCCGGACGGCGCCTGACCGCGTGTTGGGCTGAGAGTGGATATAGTTTGTGTTCGCTGGCAAGCTCTCCGTTCAAGGGCAAGCCATTGTTGCAGGTCGGACTGAAGCCCGGCCTGCTACCTTTTGTACCCGTCAGGCCATTGTTTGGGCGTTCCAGCTGTCCTCGTCTGCGCGAATCAGAGCAGACGCGCTGCGACAAGACTGCTTGCCAGCAACATGCCATGAACCGATGCCGCTGCAATGGTCTGCCGGATGGCAGGAGCCAGCTGTGCCGGTTGGCCGGCATGTTGCAACAAGCCTTGAGTCGCCTTGAGCGATAAGGGCAACGACAGCCACCCCAGCAACACCGGCCACGGCAACAGGCCGCTGACGACCAGTAGTGGCAACGATCCGTAGGCCAGCGCCATCATCAGCACATAACCCCAGCGCGCCTGCTGCACCGGCAGCCGCGCTACCCAGTGATGTTTGCCGGCTTGCAGATCGGCGCTGCGATCCGGAAACTGGTTGATATAGAGCAGGTTGCTCACCAGCAGGCCAAAGCTCAATCCTGCCGCAAGCGGTGTCAGGCTGAATGTTTGCCGCGCCAGATAATCCATGCCGATCGGCAGCAGCATGAAACCCAGCGTCACACACACTTCACCCAGCCCGCGACTGTTGAGTTTCAGCGGCGGTGCTGAATAGGCCCAGCCGATCAGCAGCCCGGCCAGTCCGATCCAGAACAAGCCGATGCCACTCTGGGCAATCAGCCACAAGCCACCGGCGATCACCAGTGCAAACAGTGCCAGCGCCCACAACAACGTTTGCCGCAGGCTCAATACCCCGTTCTGGATAAAACGGCTGCCCCCGGTAAACGGAAACAGGCGTTCGGTATTGGCAGCATCGGTGCCGTTGAGTGCATCGTAATAATCGTTGAATACATTGACCCCGGCATGTGCCAGCAAGGCCAGCAACAGCCCCAGCAGCAGCGGCCCGGCCACCAGCGGCACATGGTCAAACCAGGCGCTGGCGATGCCGATCAGGCAAGCAATCAGCGTCACGCTGAGAAAGGCAGGGCGGGTGGCCAGCAGATAACGCTGCAGCGGGTTTTGCAGCAAGTCGATGTGTGGTTCGAGTGGCGTGGTGGATGTGCTCATAAAGTCCAGCGCCCATGTTTGGCTTTGAGTCGGGCGCCATTGCCAGCCAGTGCGTGGCCGGCGTGGTTGGCGTGGCACAACGCGCACGCCAGCGCATCCGCCGCATCGGCCTGGGGCGTGCCTTGCAGCGCCAGCAGGCGCACCACCATATCCTGCACCTGCTCCTTGGCCGCCTTGCCGTGGCCAACCACCGATTGCTTCACTTTCAGTGCCGTGTATTCCGCCACCGGCAGATTGCGGATCACCGCAGCGGTGATCGCTGCGCCGCGTGCCTGGCCCAGCAGCAGTGTGGATTGCGGATTGACGTTGACGAACACCTGCTCAATGGCGACTTCGTCCGGGCGGTAGTGGTCGATGATTTCAAACAGGCCATCGGCAATGCTTTTCAGCCGCCGCGGCAGGTCTTCTTTTTCCGGCGAGCGGATGCAGCCACTGGCAACGTATTGCCTTTGCTGGCCGACGCTGTCGATGATGCCAAAGCCGGTCACCCGCAGGCCGGGGTCAATGCCGAGAATACGCATGCGCTGCTTACTGTCTGCTGTTGTTTGCAGATACTTATAGCGCAGGCGCCCCGCAATGGCGAGTGGCAGGGGCAGGGCTTTGTTATAATTGCGCCTTTTCGTCCCTTTACGGAGCCCTGCCCATGTTGCGTCGTTCGTTTCTTGCACTGTCGCTGTTGAGCCTGACTGGCCATGCGCTGGCCGAAGACGTGTTGCGTGTATCCGCCATCCCCGACGAAGCGCCGACCGAACTGCAGCGCAAGTTCGCGCCGCTGGGCAAATATCTGGAGGCGGAAACCGGCATGAAAGTGATGTTCGTGCCGGTCACCGATTACGCCGCCGTGGTCGAGGCGCTGACCACCGACAAGATCGACCTGGCCTGGCTGGGCGGCTTTACCTTTGTGCAGGCCAAGCTGCGTGGCAAGGTGGTGCCGCTGGTGCAGCGTGAGGAAGACCAGCGTTTCACCAGCAAATTTATCGCCAACACCAGCGCCGGCATCAACACCCTGGCTGATCTGAAAGGCAAGAGCTTTGCCTTTGGCTCGGTGTCCTCCACCTCCGGCCACCTGATGCCGCGTTATTACCTGCAAAAAGACGGCCTGATTCCGGAAAAAGCCTTCAAATCGGTTGCCTATTCCGGCGCGCACGACGCCACGGTAGCCTGGGTCAGCGCTGGCAAGGTGGATGCCGGGGTGCTCAACGCATCGGTGTGGGAGAAACTGCTGACCGCCGGCAAGGTAGACGCCAGCAAGGTCAAGCTGATCAGCACCACGCCGCCGTATTACGACTACAACTGGACCGTGCGCGCCAGCCTGCCGGCTGCGTTGCAGACCAAGCTGAGTAACGCTTTCCTCAAACTGTCGCCGACTGTGCCGGCACAGAAGGAAATCCTCGAACTGCAACGTGCTGCCAAATTTGTGCCGACCAAGGCAGAAAACTATCAAATGATCGAAGATGCGGCGCAAACGGCAGGCTTACTGAAGTGATACGGGCGCCAGAAAGGCACGAGACGCGAAGGAGGCGCGCTGACAGTATGTCAGTACGGCAAGCGGCGACGACAAAGTATCGTGGCTTTGGGGAGCCCGTATGAGTTTGAGTGTCGAGCGCGCCAGCCTCAAGCTCGGCGGCAAAGCCATCCTGCAGGACATCGACCTGCAACTGGCGCAGGGCGAGCAGGTGGCGTTGATCGGGCCGTCCGGTGCCGGCAAGACCAGCCTGCTGGGGCTGGCCAACAGCAGCCACACGCCGGATAGCGGCCGGGTGACTGTGCTTGGTCAGCAGCCGGCGCGTCTTGGCGCCCGCGCGCTCAAGGTATTACGCAGTGAAATCGGCAGTGTTTATCAGGTACCGCCCTTGCCGGGCCGGCAACGGGCCATCCACGCGGTGGGGGCGGGGCAACTGGCGCGCCAGCCGCTGTGGCGCAGCCTGCTGGATTTGTGGTGGCCGGCGCAGACTGCCGCAATCGCTGCCTGCCTGCGGCAAGTGGCATTGCCAGAGGTGTTGTACCAGCGCTGTGGCGAACTGTCCGGCGGCCAGCGCCAGCGCGTTGGCATCGCCCGCATGTTGTATCAGGCACCGCAGCTGTTGCTGGCCGACGAGCCAGTATCGGCGCTCGACCCGCTGCAGGGGCGGCAGATGTTGCAAGTGCTGCAGGACGATGCGCGCAGCCGCAATGCCACGCTGCTGGTCAGCCTGCACGCGGTGGATCTGGCGCTGGAGCTGTTTCCGCGCGTCATCGGCCTGCGCCAGGGGCGCGTGTTGTTTGATCTGCCGACTGCGGAAGTCACCCCCGCCTTGCTGCAGGCACTCTACGCCGGCGATGAAACCGTAGCCGCGCCAGCGCTGGATATCCCGGTGTTCGCCGGCAGCAGCGTCAGCGGGCCGCGATGCTGATGCGCTTGCGCCATCCGCCCTTGTTGCGCGGACTGCTGCAGACACTGGCCTTGCCGCTGCTGCTGTGGCTGTTGTTGCTCGGTTCGCAACTGAATTTTGCCGAGCTGTTTACCCCCGGCACGCTGGCCACGCTGGGCAAGTTTCTCGCTGATTTTTTCCCGCCATCGCACGATGCCTTCTTCCTCAAATCGCTGGGCGAGGCAACGATAACCACCGTCGCCGTCGCCAACCTCGGCATGTTGCTGGCGTTTGCCATTGGCGCGCCGCTGGCGCTGCTGTCGTCGCGGGTGTTGCTGGGTGATTCGCCGCTGCTGCTGGCCGTGCTGGCGACGCCGATCCGTGCCTTGCTGTTGCTGCTGCGTGGCGTGCCCGAGCTGGTGTGGGCGCTGCTGTTGGTGCGCGTGGTTGGCCTGGGTAGCCCGGCCGCCTTGCTGGCGCTGGGGCTGGCCTACGGCGGCATGCTCGGCAAGGTCTACGCCGAAATCCTCGAATCACAACCACAAGCGCCGCTGCAGGCGTTGCGCCACGCCGGCAGCGGCCGCATCGCTGCGCTGGTTTACGGCCTGCTGCCAAACGCATTGCCGGAGCTGGTGAGCTACACCGTTTACCGCTGGGAATGCGCCATCCGTGCCTCGGCGGTGATGGGCCTGGTCGGCGCCGGTGGCCTCGGCCAGTTGATGGATACCTCGGTGCGCATGCTCAACGGCGGCGAAGTCGGCGCGATTCTGCTGGTGTTCATGGTGCTGGTGCTGCTCACCGAAATGGTGAGCTGGCTGGTGCGCAAGGTGCTGGCATGAGGCTCTATGCCAAGCCATTGTTGACTCTGCTGGCGCTGAGCCTGCTGCTGGGCGGCAGCGCTGCGTGGCTGGCGCGCGACTGGACTGGCAGCTTCGACATCGCCGCGCTGGGCGGCCGGCTGGTGGAATTTTTCCCGCCCGACCTCAGCCACGATCACCTGTCAGCCGTGGCCAAAGCCACCTGGGAAACACTGGTTTTGTCGGTGTGGGGCTCGGCGCTGGCCTTGATCGGCGCTGCAGTGCTGGCGCTGCCGGCATCCGGTACTTACGGCCTGGCCGCCAAGCTGCCGGCCCGTGCCATCCTCAACTTTTTGCGCGCCGTGCCCGATCTGCTGTGGGCCGCCATCGCCGTGCTCGCCGCCGGCATCGGCCCGCTGGCCGGGGTGATTGCGCTCGCGCTGCACACCACCGGCGTGCTCGGCCGGCTGTATGCCGAAACCCTGGAAAACGCCCCGCGCGAACCGGCGCAAGCGCTGCAACTGGCCGGCAGCACCCGCCTGCTGGCCTTCCTCTACGGCACCTTGCCGGTGGTCGCCGGGCA
>JAUPTR010000095.1 GCA_030917985.1 Pseudomonadota bacterium
CCTTGAGAACCGTATTGTATTTTTCTGCGAATGCGAACATGGTGTTATCTTGTTTTCCCGAATCCGCCACACTGGGGGATAAAAATATCAGGCCGTCATTCTAACTGAAGCGGAACAATAAGAAACAGCAAGAAACAAAATTGAAAACAAAAAAGGTGAGCATAAGCTCACCTTTTTATGTGTCTGGCGGAGCGGACGGGACTCGAACCCGCGACCCCCGGCGTGACAGGCCGGTATTCTAACCAACTGAACTACCGCTCCGGATTTGGTGGGCGCTGACGGAGTCGAACCGCCGACATTCTGCTTGTAAGGCAGACGCTCTACCAACTGAGCTAAGCGCCCGGAACTGCTTGCTGCGCGATGTGTTGTGCAGCGAAGTCGGCATTATAGAGATTTTCTGGAGTTTGCCAAGCCCTTTTTTAAGGACTTGGCAAAAAGAAAGGAATTTCAGCCCTGAACAGCTTCTTTGAGGGATTTACCAGCACGAAATTTAGGCAGGCTTGCTGCTGCGATTTTGATGGTTTTACCAGTACGCGGGTTGCGGCCGTTACGGGCTGCACGCTTGCCAACGTAGAAAGTACCAAAACCAACCAGCGTTACCAGTTCTCCCTTCTGCAACGCCCCCTTTACCGCTTCCAGCGCGCCATCCAATGCACGACCAGCGGCAGCCTTGGAAATATCGGCTTGAGCGGCAATCGCATCGATGAGTTCAGATTTATTCACAACGTCCCCTTTCCATCATTTATCGGTTTAACACAAACAGCCTACAGACCTGTTATAGCAATCGAAATTTTAGAAAGTCAAGAAAATACCCTGTATATCAATGTTTCAAAGCCGCGCCAGTAGCGGTTTCCTCCGTCGCGGGAGGAATAACCGCAGCCTCCTGACCGTCAGTCACCGGCAATGGCTGGCGCTCAAGGGCCAGACTCAAAACCTGATCTATCCACTTTACCGCATGAATATTGAGCTTTTGCTTGATGTTATCCGGGATATCAACCAAGTCCTTTACGTTACCCTCAGGAATCAACACATCCTTGATTCCACCACGGTGAGCTGCCAGTAGTTTTTCCTTCAGGCCCCCAATGGGAAGCACCTCACCCCGCAGCGTGATTTCACCGGTCATGGCAACGTCACAGCGCACAGGTATCCCTGTCAGGACTGAGACCATCGCAGTAGAAATGGCAATACCCGCACTCGGCCCATCCTTGGGTGTGGCGCCTTCGGGCAAGTGAATATGGATATCGTTTTTCTGATAAAACTCCTCATTGATTCCTAACGCCTTGGCTCTCGAGCGTACAACAGACAATGCCGCCTGGATTGACTCCTGCATCACCTCACCCAGTTTACCCGTTGTGGTCATCTTGCCTTTACCCGGCAGGGATACGGCCTCGATAGTCAACAACTCGCCACCAACCTCGGTCCACGCCAAACCGGTAACCTGCCCCAACTGGTTCTGTTGCTCCGCGATACCATAGGAATATTTGCGCACCCCCAGATACTTGTCGAGGTTACGTGCAGTGACCGACACAGCCTTTTGCTTGTCTTTGTCACGCTTCAGCAACAAGGCTTTCACCACTTTACGGGCAATCTTGGCGATTTCCCGGTCCAGACTCCGCACCCCGGATTCGCGCGTGTAATATCGCACGATATCGCGCACGGCACTCTCTGCAACGTGCAACTCCCCTTCTTTCAGGCCATTTGCCATGATCTGCTTGGGAATCAGGTAGCGCTCGGCGATATTCACCTTTTCATCTTCGGTATACCCGGCCAGACGAATAATCTCCATTCGGTCCAGCAGCGGTGCAGGAATATTCAGGGAATTGGCGGTCGCCACGAACATGACATCCGACAAGTCATATTCAACTTCGACATAGTGGTCGACAAAATTGGCGTTCTGCTCGGGATCCAGCACCTCCAACAGGGCCGAACTTGGATCCCCCCGGAAATCGGCGCCCATTTTGTCCACCTCATCCAGCAGGAATAATGGATTACGCACGCCGACGCGCGTCATGTTCTGCAATATTTTGCCTGGCATCGAACCAATATAAGTACGACGATGGCCACGAATTTCAGCCTCGTCACGTACGCCCCCCAAGGCCATGCGCACGAACTTGCGATTGGTGGAGCGAGCAATCGATTGCCCAAGCGATGTTTTACCCACCCCTGGAGGACCAACCAGACACAGAATCGGTCCCTTCAGCTTGTCCACTCGCTGCTGGACAGCCAAATACTCGAGAATGCGTTCCTTGACCTTCTCCAGGCCGTAGTGCTCGGCATCCAGCACCTGTTCTGCTGCGGCCAGATCCTTGCTGATCTTGGAACGTTTTTTCCAAGGCAAATTAACAACTGTATCAATGTAGTTGCGAACAACAGTAGCCTCGGCTGACATCGGCGACATCAGCTTCAGCTTTTTCAGCTCGGCCTCAACCTTGGCTTTACCTTCCTTGGTCAAGCCGGCAGCCTTGATTCTCTTTTCCAGCTCCTCAAGCTCGGCGCCTTCCTCCAGCTCACCCAGCTCTTTCTGTATCGCTTTCACCTGCTCATTGAGGTAATACTCACGCTGGCTTTTCTCCATCTGCCGTTTAACCCGGCCACGGATACGTTTTTCTACCTGCAAGATATCAATTTCTGCCTCAAGCTGACCCAACAAGTGGTCGAGGCGGGTCTTGATATCGAACATTTCCAGCACTTCCTGCTTTTGCTCAAGTTTCAGCGGAAGATGTGCAGCGATGGTGTCGGCAAGGCGCCCGGCATTGTCGATGCCTGCGAGGGAGGTGAGAATTTCAGGCGGGATTTTCTTGTTTAACTTCACGTACTGATCAAACTGGGCGATCAGGGCGCGGCGCATCGCCTCAACCTCATGATTAGCATCAGGATCAGCGGGCAAAGCCTTGGCTTGGGCATTGAAATAGCCATTATCCGCTTCAACCTCAAGCACCTCAGCCCGTTGCGTTCCTTCAACCAGGACTTTGACAGTGCCATCCGGCAGTTTCAGCATTTGCAGTACGGTGGCAACCGTGCCGACATCGTACAGATCATCGGGTGATGGCTCATCCTTGGCAGCAGACTTCTGGGCCAGCAGCAAGATTTGCTTGCCGGCTTCCATCGCGGCCTCAAGCGCCTTGATTGACTTGGGACGCCCGACAAACAGCGGAATTACCATGTGAGGAAATACCACAACATCCCGCAAAGGGAGCAATGGCAGCGAATTAGTTTCAGCCGGTACTGCTGCTTGATCAGCCATTGTTATCTTTCCAGTAAATGACGACAAGTCGTCCTGTTATGCAAACATGCATAAAGCCTGTCGTTTGCAAAAAGCGATCAGGAAGACGCTGATTTATTGGCTACGCGGGCAAATTGCTGCGTCGCGCGGAGCACGAACGCTCGCCCATCTACAGATATGTCTCGCATTCACCAGCCACTTGGCGACTTGCAGCCTAGTGGAATGGCCATGCAGCGCACTGCGCGCCACGGGCTCCTTGCACTTCATCCCGCTCGCCGAATCAATCAGTGCTTCCTGAGAGGAATGAGATGGCGCCATATCGGCCAATCTCAAGCCCATTTGGCTCAAATCGATTATTAAAATACGAAAATACCGCCATTTTATGTATTCGAAGAGGGGAAGAGGCTTCCAGCACCCAACAAATGCCGAAATCAGGTGCCGGAATCGTTGTGAACCCCCTGTTTCTGCAATATAGCGCAGCAAAAGTCGGGCGGATAGCTGATTATCCGCGCCAGTGAGCCGAAAAATACAAGTTAAACGGCAAAAAAAATCCGCCTGACGGCGGATCTTTTTACTTTCAGAGGGTCAAGCAGACGTTGCCTCGGATTTTGCTGGATCCGAATAAATCAACAACGGCGCCGAATCATTGGCAATGCAGTTCTCGTCAACGACCACCTTCTCCACATTTTCCAGACTTGGCAGCTCATACATCGTATCCAGCAATGCATGTTCCAGAATCGAGCGCAAGCCGCGTGCGCCGGTCTTGCGAGCCAGCGCCTTGCGCGCAATGGCAAGCAAGGCATCCTCACGCAAATCCAGCTCAGCACCTTCCAGTTCAAACAGCTTCTGATACTGCTTGACCAAAGCGTTCTTGGGCTCAGTCAGAATGGTCACAAGAGCTGATTCATCCAGCTCTTCCAGTGTGGCAACCACGGGAAGGCGGCCGACAAACTCCGGAATCAAACCGAATTTGATCAGATCTTCCGGCTCGACGTCTCGCAGCGTTTTGCCGACAACCACACTGTCGTCCTGGCTATAAATTTCAGCGCCAAAACCAATGCCGCCTTTGCGCGAACGATTACGAATCACCTTTTCCAGACCGTCAAAAGCACCACCGCAGATAAAGAGAATATTAGTCGTGTCTACCTGAACAAACTCTTGATTTGGATGCTTGCGCCCACCCTGCGGCGGAACCGACGCAACGGTTCCTTCGATCAGTTTCAGCAGCGCCTGCTGCACCCCTTCGCCGGAAACATCTCGCGTAATTGAGGGGTTATCGGATTTACGCGAAATCTTGTCAATTTCATCAATGTAGACGATACCGCGCTGAGCCTTTTCAACCTCGTAATCACACTTCTGCAACAGCTTTTGAATGATGTTTTCCACGTCTTCACCGACATAACCCGCTTCGGTCAAGGTGGTGGCATCAGCCATCACAAATGGCACATTCAGCAACCGGGCCAAGGTCTGCGCCAGCAGAGTTTTGCCGGAGCCAGTCGGACCAATCAGCAAAATATTGCTTTTGGCCAATTCGACATCACTATTGCGTTCTTGTTGTGCCAGGCGTTTGTAATGGTTGTAGACCGCTACCGCCAGGATTTTCTTTGCGGGTTCCTGACCAATCACATATTGATCAAGGATCGTGCGAATCTCCGCGGGCACAGGCAACCGGTCCCCCCCTCCACGCTGTGGAGACTGCGACTGGGTTTCTTCGCGAATGATATCGTTGCACAACTCTATACATTCATCGCAGATGAATACTTGGGGGCCAGCAATCAGCTTGCGGACTTCGTTCTGACTTTTGCCGCAAAACGAGCAATACAGCATTTTTTCATTGCTATCGGACATAGCCGTTCCCCATCCAGATTGGATTTACTACATGCAACAACTTCGCCCGTGATGGTTCTTCACCATACAGCCGAACTTGCTTTCAGTGTTTCAAGAGGCCGGGCTGTTGCCCGGCCGATACCATTAACTGCGGGCCTGCAGCACTTGATCAATCAAACCATATTCGCGTGCGGCATCAGCACTCATGAAATTGTCGCGATCGGTATCACGCTCAATCTGCTCCAGAGGCTGACCAGTTTGATCTGCCAACATCCGATTCAACTTTTCCTTCAGATACAGAATTTCCTTGGCATGAATCTCGATATCCGAAGCCTGCCCCTGAAAACCACCCAGAGGCTGATGAATCATCACACGCGAGTTTGGTAACGCATAACGCTTGCCTTTTGCTCCGGCTGACAAAAGGAATGCCCCCATACTACAAGCCTGGCCGATACACAGCGTGCTGACATCCGGCTTGATGAACTGCATGGTATCGTAGATCGACATGCCGGCAGTAATCGAGCCACCCGGAGAGTTGATATAGAGTGAAATATCCTTATCCGGATTTTCTGACTCCAAAAACAACAACTGCGCCACAACCAGATTGGCAGTATCGTCCGTTACCGGACCCACCATAAAAACCACACGTTCTTTCAAAAGCCGTGAGTAAATATCATAAGCACGTTCACCGCGCCCACTTGTTTCAACAACCATGGGCACAAGGCCCAGGTTTTGCGGCTGCCAATCCGATTTGTGGAACATTGTTAGCGATTCCCCATCAATTCATCAAAGCTGAGAGTTTTTTCCACGACCTTGGCCTGAGATTTGGCCCAGGCAACCACATTTTCTTCGGTAGCCAAGGACTCCGGGCCTTCCAGACGGTCTTTGCTGGCATAGTACCAATTCACCACTTCCTGCGGATCTTCGTAGGACTCGGCAAACTCATCCACAACAGCACGCACCTGCTCAGGCTTGGCCATCAAGTCATTCGCCTTGACGATTTCAGCCAGAATCAAACCCAGTGCGACGCGGCGTTCCGCCTGTTGTTCAAACAGCTGAGCCGGCAATTGCAATTGGCTCGGATCAATGCCACGGGCGGCCATATCGTTGGCAGTCTGCTCTTGCAAACGCCCCACTTCCAGCTGAATCAGTGCCTTAGGAATCTCTACCTTGTTGGCATCAAGCACTGCCTGCATCACGTTCTCTTTGGTGCGTGCAAGCAGACGACGCTTGACCTCACGCTCGACGTTCTTGCGTACTTCAGCACGCATTTTGGCAATATCGCCGTCTTCCACACCCAGCTGTTTGGCGAATTCTGCATCAATGGCAGGCATTACCGGTTCGGCGATGCTCTTGACCTTGATTTCGAAAGTGACGGTTTTACCGGCAACATCCTTGCCATGATAGTCAGCGGGGAAGGTCATCTCGAAAGATTTGCTCTCTTCATCCTTGGTGCCAACAATCGCGGACTCGAAATCCGGCAACATCTGACCCTGACCCAGCCAAACGGCATAGTTCTCTGCCGTGCCGCCCTCAAAAGGTACGCCATCCAGGGTACCCTTGAAATCGATAATGACGCGATCGTTTGCCTGGGCCGCGCGGTCAATCACCGCATTAAAGGATGTACGCTGTTTACGCAGGATATCAATCGTTTTTTCAACTTCTGCGTCAGTCACCTCAACTACCGGAACTTCAATTTCTGCACCACTCAAATCAGCAACAGTAAACTCCGGATACACCTCAAAAACGGCACTGAACTTGAATGCCGACTGATCCTGCGCTTCACCGCTTTGCGGCTCAAAACGCGGATAACCGGCAACTTTCAGGTTTTGCTCGCGGACAGCGTTACCAAACGAGGATTGAATGGTCTCGCCCATGACCTCGTCACGAATTTGCGGACCATAAAACTGTGAAACAACCTTCAACGGCGCCTTGCCCGGGCGGAATCCCTGGATTTTTGCGGTGCGCGACACACGCTTCAGACGGTTGTTAACCTCTGCATCGATTTGTTCGAAAGGAACAGAAATATTGAGGCGACGCTCCAGTTGACCCAGCGTTTCCAGGGTTGCTTGCATTGTGATTCCTTAAATTACGAAGAATTGGCGATTCTGCTGCTCATGACAACAGCGCCCACCAAGATAGAAAGTACAGCCAATCAGAAATCTTGAATATTGCCATCGGCCGAGCATTCAGGCAACCACCTTAAAGCATAAATTTGGCGTGGCAACACCCCACCTCGTTAAGACAATTCCGGTTTGAATCTCAAGCAGATCGGGTATGCGGGACTGGCAGCAAATACGGGATCGCCACACTCCAGCCCCCCCCCAGCAAGCCGCTCAATCTGCCAGCAAGTCATCGCGTAGTTGCCGCAGACCAAGGGGCATGGTCAGGGCTTGCCGATCCCAGCCTTCCAGCTGCAACACTTTCTCAAGACAGATTTCCATCTGCCGGTGCGCCTGCAGGGTTGCATCCACAATGGTTTGATGAACCTGCACGGCGCTGCCGGCGGCGTTTTGCCGGCAGTTGCGCTGATATCGCAACAGGCCGCGCAGATGACTGATTTGCGCGGCAACCTGCGCCGGGCAGGCACACATGTAGAGCATCGCTTCATTGACGATTTTCTCCAGCTCGGCGTCGGTGAATGTGTTTTGCAAATCCATGGGCGGCGAGCCTTTCTTTCGGGGTTACTCAGCGGGTGAGGAATTGAGTGTAGTACCCGGCTGCAAGGCGCGCCAGTATTGCCACACAGCCGGGCTGCAGGGCAATATGAATGCGCTCTGCAGCCCGCTGGCGGAATGACTCCAGCGGGCTTTTGGCAAGTCACTCAATCCAGCCGCCCCTTTTCGCGCAACAGCCAGTGCAGGAATTCGCTGTCCTGAAATTCGTAACGTCCCCGCGCGATACTCACCACCACGTCGGCCTCTTTGAGGCGCTTGATGGCGTTCTGGATGGTGGCGACGCTTTCCGGGCTGGAGCGGCCGAGGCTGTGGCCAATCAGCTCACGAGTGGCGGCACTGGTTAATTCCTGGCCACCAGCGGCAAGATAACGCAGCAGCTGCTGGTCGGCGGGTTTGAAGGCTTCCCAGCGTTCTTCAAAATGGCCGTCCACTGCCATTTCATCATGCGCCGCCTGCAAGGCTGTGGCCGCATCGCCATTCACCGAGGTAAGAAACTTGTCGAGAAACACGCGAAACGGCTCGGGCAGACAATCAAACTGGCGGAAGATATCCTGCGCGCTCGCTTCGTCCAGCCGATGACGCGAGATGGCATGCAAGATCGAGAGCTCGTAACGCACGAAATCGTCGTCCAACATCGGAAAGTCTTGCATGTTTGCCCAGCGGTAAAACGGCTGGTCTTCGGTGCGCAACATGCGCGACAGGCGCTCCACTGACGAGCCTACCATGATTACCTTGATGCGCTCCTTGCGTGTATCCAGCTTGGAGCGCAGCGCCGCCTGCAGCTCTTGATGCGCTAGCTCGGCAAGCACCTGAGCTTCATCGAACAGCATCAGGTAGCGCTGGGTTTTGCCGGCATCAAGACGGTCAAACGCTTCATCGAGCGAGCTGGTGCCATGTTTGCGGTATTCCATATCAACACCGGCGCTGACACCGCCCAACGACGCCGACAAACGCGGCGTGAGCTTGAGCATTTGCAGCAAGCCCTTGTCGTTCAGTTCGCTGGCAATCGCATGCACCAGTGTCTTGCCAGGGTCGCTGCGCGCCTCCCAGAAATTGGCGTAAATCGGGATCACGCCATGTTCGCGCACCAGCGGCATCAGGTCCTGCTGCAGGAATTCGGTTTTGCCCATGCGCCGCTTGCCGTGCAGCGCCAGTGCGCTGATCAAGCCAACGTCGAACAAGGTCTGGTAATACTGCAGCGCCAGCCGGGGGCGCGGGTAGTGCCAGCTTTTTGCTATACCTGCCATTTTATCTCCGTGGACTGCGATTGCCCGCCCCTATGTACAGCAGGCTTGCCAACGACATCACCGTACTTTAACAGCAATGAGTAGCAAATTTACTTATTATTTTTTTCAGAAACCAAAGCAACCAGAACAACAGCGATTACAGGCTGGACCATGCAGCAGTAGCCGGATTGTAAACCGGGCCAATGACGGTGAGTCATGCAGGAAAGAGGCTGCGTGAAGTGAAGCAAGTCAGAACCACCTTGGCAGGCGGGGATTCGCCACCGGCCCCGGCAAAGACAGCGGGCTGCGCTGACGCCAGCAAAACACGCCCCGAATGAAGGCCGTGTACGACGGATACACAGCCCGGCAACGCGGCATTGCAAAGCCGGAGCCAAGGCAGCCGTCAGATCGACAAGCTACAGGGAGGCGCTGATTGATTCGGCGAGCGGGATGAGGAGCTACACAGCAATTCGCCCGCGCAGCGAATAAATCAGCGCTTCCCTATTGTCTCGGAAACAGGCGCCGAGCGTATCGACCTCAAGCGCCTGTCAGGCTGAGACTGATCGGCGACATCAGCGTGAAAAAAGCCAGAATTCAACCATTTACTGCTCGCCACGCGACAGATTTTGAACATGCACCCGGTTGCCGGCTTGAGAATAACCTACAGCCTGGTTTGCCGCGCCCTACGCAGCCCGCACCTGCAATGTCGCCTGAACAGCGGCAGCTGATGGGCCAACGCTGGCAGGATCACCCACTTCAGCATTACGCCATTGCTGATAACACTCAAGCCCGCAGAAATGGGCAATATAATCAGTTGCTTCCACGCTCTGCGCCTCAGATTGCGGCACTTCGGTCAGACAGACATGGCACGCAACGGTATTCAACAGGGCATCCATGATGATCACTCCTTTGCACATCACAAGCCAACGACGAAAGACGCCATAAAATCAATCACCTGCTTGCTAATCATCATGTTACTCCGGGGTCGATGGGGCGTTAAGTTGATTCTGGCAATCGCACCGATAGCCTAGATTGCCATAAACCAGGGTGGGCACCATCAATGCATGGCTTCTGCTGCTGCCTGCTCCGGGGTATAGCCGTCGTAGAAGAGATCGGTATACCAGTCGGCCTGCTCTTCAATATGCTGCTGCGCCTCACGTTCGGTGGCGCCGCGCGCCATCAGTTGTTGCTCTACCTGCTGGCACCAGGCCAGCAGCGCAAGGGTGTCGGCATCCAAGGGGGGGGCTTTGCTCATTCGGGCGACTCCATCACATCAAGAAAAACGGGCGGCCAGCCGACCGCCCGATCCATCCCGCTCATTGACTCACAGGATTATTTGGCTGCCGGTGCCGCCGGCGCAGCAGTCACGGATACGGCCAGCGCCTGTGTGTAGGTCACTTCAACCATGTCACCCACTTTAACCTTTTTCAGATTGTCCGGGTTTTTCGCTTTGACATCGATGATCTTGCCTTCCGGTGTTTTCAGCGAAGCCATCTGCTTTTTTGTATCGATACGGGTCACTTCTGCCACCACGGTCTGAGTGGTAGTGGAAATCATGCCTGGCTTTTCACCCGGTTTGGCCGTTTGCAGGCTTTCCTTTTCCGAGCGCTTGGCCAGCGTCGAGCCGGCTGGTTTGACTTCCAGTGCAACAGCTTCGGCGTAGGCTGCGGTCACCAGATCACCAGCCTTCAACTGCGGCAGGTTTTTCACCCGCTCGTCGGCATAAATCTCAAACAGATTGCCTTGCGGCCCTTTCAGCACCACCAGGCGGCTTGCCAGATCTACCGATACGACGGTTGCTGTCACCTTGGCGCCTGCGGCAATCTTGATAGGATCCGGCTTCTGTTCGCTTGTTGCTACCTTGTTGTCAGCACCGGCCAGCGCGGGCATGGTCATCAGGCTGGATGCAGCCAGAGCAATTGCGATTGCCAATTTCATTGTTTTCTCCTGTAGTGTCGAGATAATCAGGCTTCAACTTTGCAGCCCGTCGGGCTATTTAACCGACTACCCCCTTGCCAGGCAAGCACTACGCTCACTGCGCCCAGCTCGAGAGAGGCGCTGTTGCAGCAAAACCACGCAATCGGCCCAGCACCGGACAAGTC
>JAUPTR010000003.1 GCA_030917985.1 Pseudomonadota bacterium
GGTGGCTGTCCCGCTGGAGGTCTTGTAGTCGTATTTCTTGTTTTCTGCTGCAATACCGCAGCCGGTGGCAAGACAAACCGCAGCCAGTGTGGCCGCAGTGGTGCGCAAATGCTTCATGCAACTCCCTTGGTGCTATGTCAGTGCGGTCGGCGTATTATTAGTGGCCAATCCGTCAGTCAATTTACGGTTGTGTATAGTGCAAAATAAATGGCACCGGAAGTGGCGCCATTCAGGTTAATTGAGCACTCCCGCTTGCTGCATGGCTTGTTTTACTGCGCTAAAGCAGTTCTCTGTGAGCGGGGTCAGTGGCAGGCGAATACCACTTTTGATCAATCCCATCTGCTGTACCGCCCATTTGACTGGAATCGGGTTCGCTTCAATGAACAGATGCTTGTGCAGGCCCAACAGCTTGTCGTTGATGGCGCGTGCACCCGCAATATCTCCGGCCAGCGATTTGACGCACAACTCATGCATTGCCTTAGGCGCCACGTTGCCGGTTACAGTGATGACGCCGTGGCCGCCAAGCAGCATGAAAGCCATTGCAGTGGCATCATCGCCGGTATACAGCGCAAAATCTTTTGGTGCACGTTTGACAAGGTCGGCGCAGCGTTCCAGGTTACCGGTTGCATCCTTGATGCCGACAATATTGGGAATTGCTGCCAGGCGCAGCGCAGTATCGTTGCTCATGTCGGCAACGGTGCGGCCCGGCACGTTGTATACAATCATCGGAATGTCGACTGCTTCGGCGATGGCCTTGAAGTGCAGGTACATGCCTTCCTGTGTTGGGCGGTTATAGTAGGGCACGACCGACAGCGTCATGTCGGCACCGACTTCTTTGGCCATTTGAGACAGGGCGATCGCTTCCTTGGTGCTGTTGGCGCCAGTGCCGGCAATCACCGGTACGCGGCCTGCAGCCTGCTTTACCACAACCCGGATCAATTCAACGTGTTCATCCACCGATACGGTTGGTGATTCACCCGTTGTGCCCACAACCACCAATCCATCCGAACCTTCGGCGATGTGGAAGTCGACAAGCTTGCGCAGCGCGTCGAAATCCAGCGTGCCGTCTTCAGACATCGGGGTGACAATGGCAACCAGACTACCTTTCAGCATAATGCTCCTACCTTGACCGGCTATTGAATCGAAGCCTCGAGTTTACCCGAATCAACGGTGTCGCGGAATGTCCGGTTGACATGTCGGGCTATTGCCGCTAAGCCGCGCAGGGCTGCTGTGATACAATCACGCGTTTTTTCAACGGTATTGCTGCGGCGGCATGGGCCGCAAGGCGGCAACAAGTAGGGCTGTTTTAAGGATAGAAAGTGATTACCACCTCCAACATCACCATGCAGTTCGGTGCCAAGCCGCTGTTCGAGAACGTTTCGGTCAAATTCGGCGATGGCAACCGTTATGGCCTGATCGGTGCCAACGGCTGCGGTAAGTCGACGTTTATGAAAATCATGGGCGGCGATCTGGAGCCATCGGCCGGAAATGTTTCGCTCGATCCGGGTGTGCGCCTGGGTAAGCTGAAGCAGGATCAGTTTGCTTACGAAGATCAGCGCGTGGTTGACGTGGTGTTGCAAGGGCATACCGAACTGTGGGAGGTGATGCAGGAGAAGGATGCGATTTACGCCAATCCCGAAGCAAGCGAAGACGACTACATGCGCGCCGCTGACCTGGAGGTTCGCTTTGGTGAAATGGGGGGCTACGATGCCGAGGCGCGTGCTGGCGCCCTGTTGCTGGGCGTAGGCATTCCGGTTGATCAGCATTTCGGGCCGATGAGCGAAGTAGCGCCGGGCTGGAAATTGCGGGTGTTGCTGGCGCAGGCGCTGTTCTCCAATCCGGACGTGCTGCTGCTGGACGAGCCAACCAATAACCTGGATATCAATACCATTCGCTGGCTGGAGCAGGTGATCAACGAGCGCGAATCGACTATGGTCATCATCTCGCACGATCGCCACTTCCTTAACGAAGTCTGCACCCACATCGCCGATCTGGATTACAACACCATTCGTGTTTATCCGGGCAATTACGATGACTATATGGAAGCCAGCCTGCAGGCGCGTGAACGTACCACTAACGCCAATGCCAAGGCCAAGGAACGGATCGCCGAGCTGAACGCGTTTGCCGCGCGTTTTGCCGCCAACAAGTCCAAGGCACGTCAGGCCACCTCGCGCATGAAGCTGGCTGACAAGATCAAATCGGAAATGGTCGAAGTTAAACCGTCCAGCCGTCAGAATCCGTATATCCGCTTCGAAATGGACGATAGGCAGCGACTGCACCGCCAGGCGTTCGAAATGGACAATGTCAGCAATGGTTACGATCAGATGTTGTTCAAGAATCTGTCGATGATTCTTGAGGCAGGGCAAAAGCTGGCGGTAATTGGTGGTAACGGTGCAGGTAAAACCACCTTTATCCGCACCCTGATTGGCGAGCTGGCACCCAAAGCGGGCCTGGTTAAATGGGCCGAGAAGGCGGAGATCGGCTATTTCGCGCAGGATCATGCCGCCGATTTCGAAACCGATATGACGGTGTTCGAGTGGATCAAACAGTGGGGTCAGCCGGGTGACGATGATCAGGTGATCCGTGGCGTGATGGGTAAGCTGCTGTTCTCCGGCGACGATGCCAAGAAATCGGTCAAGGTATTATCCGGTGGTGAAAAAGGCCGCATGTTGTATGGCAAGTTGATATTGCAGCGCCCCAACGTGCTGGTGATGGATGAGCCAACCAACCACATGGATATGGAGTCGATCGAATCACTGAATCTGGCGCTGGATATGTACAAGGGTACATTGGTATTTGTGTCGCATGACCGCCAGTTCGTATCGTCGCTGGCCACGCAGATTCTTGAGATCAAGGGTGATGGTAGTTACAACTACTACGTCGGCGGCTACGAGGATTATCTGCATAGCCAGGGTGTCGAATAGGCTGGTTTTTGCACTGCAATAAGTGACGTAAAAGGCTGCTGCGGCAGCCTTTTACTATTGCTAATGTAGAATAATTGCTATAACTAATTTTGCAATGCGGTATAATTTCACCAACTGCTAATGCGGTCTGGTTTTGTTGCGCTCAGGCAAACATCCTGAAATTAGGCTCAAAACCCGCTTATAACGCAGTCTACATGTGGCTCTGCTGTGATCAAGCAGCCTCATCACGAAAAATTCTTATGCCCATTACCGTGGGGCAAACGTGTCTGGCAAGGCGCGCTTAGCTGCACTGCAGCATTGTTCGGATTATTGAACACGGATGGTTCCGGTCTGCGGATCGATCTGTCCGGATGAATCCGGTTTAAATATCGACGTATGCAGAGGGCATTGTTATGAAGCTGAATGGCAAGATTTCCATTATTACTGGCGCCGCCAACGGGATTGGCAAAGCGACCGCACTGAAATTCGCCGCTGAAGGCGCAACTGTTATCGTCTGCGATCTGAACAAAGAAGCCGTGGCCGACGTAGTTGAAGAAGTGAAGGTTGCTGGCGGCAAGGCGGATGGTTTCGTGGTGAACGTTACCAACCAGCAACAACTGAACGACATGGTTGCGGCAGTAAAAGAAAAGTACGGTCGTGTAGATACCCTGGTGAACAACGCCGGCATCGTGATGGACGCACGTCTGCAGAAGATGACCGAAGACCAGTTCGACAAAGTCATCGACATCAACCTGAAAGGCGTTTACCGCTGCACCAAGGCCGTGGTGGATATCATGGTTGAGCAGGGTAGTGGCGTGATTCTGAACGCGTCGTCGGTGGTTGGACTGTACGGCAACTTTGGCCAGACCAACTATGCTGCAACCAAGTTCGGCGTGATTGGTTTCACCAAAACCTGGGCAAAAGAGCTGGGTCCGAAGGGTGTGCGGGTGAACGCTGTGTGCCCAGGCTTTATCGCAACCTCGATCCTGAGCGCGATGCCGGAAAAAGTGATCACTGCGATGGAAGAAAAAGTATCGCTGCGTCGCTTGGGCAAGCCGGAAGAAATCGCCAACGTCTACGCCTTCCTGGCCAGTGACGAAGCCAGCTATATCAACGGTACTGCGATTGAGGTGAGCGGCTGTATCGCCATGTAATTTTGTCAGCAAGCGAAATCGCTATGCGCTACGAAAAACGCCAGTCAGTTGTTCACTGACTGGCGTTTTTTATGATTGGCATCCAGTTGCGACCAAACTGCCCGGCCTGATACATCGGGCAGGGCCTGAGGCGACAGATTGGGTGCCGCCACGTAAGCCAGTCGTGCCTGCGTGGCTCAAGCAGGCACCGTCTGCATTTCCTGGCGCTCCTGATTGATTTGCATCATCTGGCGGGTTGAGATGCCTTGCTGGTTCCAAGGGGCGTCAGCGGCCGCAGGAATGTGGCTCATTGCATGCTCGGTGAGCGCGGTAATGGTCAGGCTCGGGTTTACACCCAGGTTGGCGCCGAGAATGCTGCCGTCACAGATATACATGTTCTGGTAGCCAAATACACGGCAACGATAATCCACCACGCCACGTGCCGGGCTGTCTGCAATCGCCGCGCCACCCATGCAGTGCGCTGTGGTCGGGATGTTGAACAACATCTCGGTGGTAGTGGTGGCGTTGACGCCCCCCATTTTCGGTACCTGTTCTTCGAGGAACTTGTTTACCTGCGGGATGAAAGCCGGGATTGGCTTGCCGGTGGTGCGCAACATGCGGCGGAACGGGAAGTACCACGGACGTTCCAGCTTCATGTCGAGATGACCGTCCAGCGTCTGCATGCAGAGCATGATGATGGTTTGTTTGGCAAAGCCGAACGGAATGTGTGCTTTGACGAACTCCACCGGGTGCCGAACCATGGCGCCAAGCCAGGAGAACACACGCGGCATATTGCCACGATGGCGTCCCATCAGTGTCACCAACAGGCCGGTAAAATCTGACCCTTCGCGGAAACGCACTGCCTCGATGTGGGTGTGCTGATCAATGTGGATGCTGGAGCCAATCGCCACGCCCTTGGACATATCGTATTTGCCGCCGCGGAAACGGGCACCAATCAGCGATTCGGAGTTGGTGCGTACCTGTTTGCCCAGCGCATTGCTGATATTCGGCAGATTGCTGTCCTGTTTCTGCTTGAACAGCAGTTCCATGGTGCCGAGTGAGGAGGCCGCGAACACTACCGAACGGGCACGCACGCTGCGGCGATTACGCTTGAACGGGTTGGTGGAACTTTCGATGTAGATCTCGTAGCCGTCGCTGCCGTCACTTTTGCCATTTAATGGTTTTACCACGGTTACGCGGGTTTGTTCAAACACCTTGGCGCCGCGTTTTTCGGCGAAATACAGGTAGTTCAGATCCAGCGTGTTTTTGGCGCCCACCTTGCAGCCCACCATGCAGCCGCCGCAGCCGGTGCAGCTGCTGCGTTCCGGGCCTTCTCCGTTGAAGTAGGGGTCAGGGTAGGTTTCGCCTCCCGCACCATCTTTCGGATCAAAGAAAGTCGCGACACGTGTCGGCTTGAAGGTATGGCCAACGCCGGTGTTTTCCGCCATTTTCTTCAGCACGCGGTCGGCATCACCCATCAGTTTGTTATCGACCACGCCGAGCATCTTTTGTGCCGCGGCAAAGTGGCCCGGCATGACTTTGGCCCAATCCTGCGTGCCAGCCCAGGATCCTTCGCTCCAGACGCTCTCCGGCGGAACCAGTAAGGTGTTGCCATAAGTGATCGAGCCGCCGCCAACGGCGTTGCCGCACACCACCAGCATGTGGCGGAAAAAGCGGATATTGAAGAACCCCTGTAGGCCCAGGCTGGGGCGCCACAGATACTTGCGCGGGTTCATGTTGGACTCGGGGAAGTCTTCTTTCTTCCAGCGTTTGCCTTGCTCAATGACGGCAACACGGTAACCCTTTTCGGTCAGGCGACAAGCCGATACGCTACCGCCAAAACCCGAACCGACAATCACAAAATCAAAATCAAACGACTGGGTATTGTTATCTTTGTTCATTTGAGTCTCTCTCCTCAAAACTACCTGGATGGTGTGTTCCGAAATGCTCACCGGGAACTGTTCCGCAGACTCTTGTCTGGGCTTCTTCTTATTGGACGTCATGTGCTGCTTGTGTGTCTTGCCGGGCTTTGACTGCTGCAAGCAACAGCAGATGTTGTTTGCCGCCGGATCATCAGAATACCGATATCGATTTATGGGGAATTGGCTGCCAAATCAATGCAAAAAATGGCAGTGCAGGCAAGTTATCATGTCGCGCCAGGGGCTGGATGTGACATATGTCACGCATGACGCCACGGTTATCGCGACTTGCACTCAGCGGCGCTGCAGATTTTTGTGTGGCAGAAATTGTTATTTGAAATCAGTTTGCTGCGGTAGTTACGGGGCGACGCATGAATTGTGCATCGCACCCATAGAGGCCGGGAAAATTGGCGTCCGATTGAGGTGTGCACGGCTGATAACCCTGACGTAACCAGAATCGTGCCGCATCCTGCACGGCTACCAGTGTCGAGCAGCTCAGACCTGCTGCCGCAGCCGCAGCCAGACTGGATTGCAGCAGTTGCTGGCCAAGCGAACGGCTGCGGCAGTCGGGATGTAATGCCATGTCGTGAATGAACAGACTGTCGGCACTGTCCGGAACTCGTCCGATTGCTGTGAACAGTGCCGGCGGGGCCGTTTGCAGCCACGGGTGAGCAAACAGGTAACCCATCAAGGTGTTTTCTCGTGTAACAACAAAACAGAACTCGGCGGCCAGCGCCAGTTTGCTGGCAAATACCGTGCGCGGCTCATGATAATGGGAAGGGTAAATTGTGCCCTGCAATGCCAGCACAGCATCGAGGTCGGATGTTTGCATCGGACGAATAAGCAATTGTTTGGCCATCAATAGCAGCAGAACGGGAAAGCGGTGCGGATGCTATCATGTGCGCCCTTGTTGCGACAAACCAAATGCCTGATCTTTATGGATAATCCCTGCACCAGTTGTGGCGCTTGCTGCGCCGCGTTTCGCGTGACTTTTCATGGTTCGGAGCTTGACAGTGAAGCCGGAGGTTGCGTGCCTGCAGCGCTGGCGGACGAGGAGCGGGGCGAATTGTGGCGCATGCGCGGCACTGACTATGCGCGACCGCGCTGCATTGCACTGGTGGGCAAGGTGGGTGAGGCGGTGCATTGCGGCATTTATGAGATGCGGCCTTCACCCTGTCGCGAGTTTGCGCCGCTGGCGGAAATGGGGCATTTCAGCCCGGCCTGCAATCGGGCGCGTGCCCGGCATGGCTTGCCGCCATTGTTGCTGGACGAATAGCGGCTCAGTTGCGGTAGGCTGTCAGCCAGCCGAGTGTGGCTGGCGTGTCTTTACCTGAATTGTATTCCGCTCCGCAGTAGCCGCTGTAGGGCAGCGCCGCGATTTGCTTAAACAGATGCGCAAACGGCAACTCCCCGCTGCCGGGGGCGCCACGTCCGGGTGTATCGGCGAACTGGATGTGTCCGATCAGCCTCCAGTCTTGTTGCAGTAGTGTCGGCAAGTCTTCCTGCATGCGTGCCATGTGGTAGAGGTCCACCTGCATTTGCAATGACGGGTGCGCCACACGCGCCAGCATCTGCCGCATATCCTCAGCGGTATTCAATAGAAAACCCGGTATATCGTAACAATTGATGGCTTCGATGCAGGTGCTGATACCGACACCGGACAGTTTCTCCACGGCAAACTGTAGATTGGCTTGCAGCGTGTCCAGCGCCTGATCGCGGCTCACTCCCTCTGCCAGACGCCCTGCCAGCACGTTGACTGCCGGCACTTCCAGGGTCCAGGCATAGCGCAATGCCTGTTCTACCGCCAGGCGAAAGTCAGCTTCGCGTCCTGGCACACAGGCCAGGCCATTGCCGCCACGCATCAAATCCCCGGCTGGCAGATTGATCAACACCAGTTTCAGCTGGTTGTCCTGCAATAGGCGTTGCAGGTCGGCAACCGGCAATTCATAGGGAAACTGGATTTCTACCGCAGAGAAGCCGGCCTGACGTGCAGCATGAAAACGTTGTACCAAGGGTAGTTCGGTGAACAGCATCGACAGGTTGGCAGAGAATTGCAGCATGGCGGAATCCGGAGCGTGAACGGGTTAACCATTATACCCGCCTTGCATTGCGGCAAGGCGACAGCGCTGCTTACGCTATAATCATCTGTTTTGATTAGATTGCGAGCCTGAATTGCAGATTGCCCTGGCGCCGATGGAAGGCCTGGTCGATGACGTCATGCGCGAGATACTCACCGCCATTGGTGGTGTTGACTGGTGTGTGACCGAGTTTATCCGCGTGACCGATACCTTGTTGCCTTTACGTACCTTTCATCGTCTTGGCAGCGAGCTGCAGCAAGGCGCGCAAACCCAGAGCGGTGTGCCGGTACGGGTGCAATTGCTCGGCAGCGAGCCGGAATGGCTGGCGCTTAACGCGGCGAGGGCCGCGGATTTGGGTGCGCCGGCCATTGATCTGAATTTCGGCTGCCCGGCCAAAACCGTCAATCGTCATCGTGGCGGGGCGGTGTTGCTGCAAGAGCCGCAAACCTTGTTCGACATCGTTTGTGCCGTGCGGGCGGCGGTGCCGGCAGCGATTCCGGTGACGGCCAAGATGCGTCTTGGTTATGAAGACACCGAACTGACGCTCGATTGCGCGCGGGCGCTGGAGCAAGGCGGGGCGGCGCAGCTGGTGGTGCACGCACGTACCAAAACCGATGGATATCGCCCGCCTGCCTACTGGGAATGGATAGCCCGCATTAAGCAGCAGGTGTCTGTGCCGGTGATCGCCAACGGCGAAATCTGGACTGCTGCGGATTATCTGCAATGCCGGGCTGAAAGCGGCTGTGATGATGTGATGTTGGGGCGAGGCCTGATTGCCTGCCCGGACTTGGCCTGGCAGATTCGTGCTTTGGTTGACGGCGTCGAACGGCAGCCCATGACGTGGGCGCAGATGTTGCCGTGGTTGAACGTTTTTTTCCGTGCGGTGAATGCCAAAACCGTGTCGCAACATGCGCCGGGCCGGTTGAAGCAATGGCTGATGTATTTGCGTCGCAGCTATCCCGAGGCGGGCGAACTGCATCAGCTGTTACGTCGTGAAAACCGGGTGCCGGAAGTGGCAGCAATGCTTGAGCAACAGTGCCAACAACAGGGGCAGGCCGCATGAGTCAGGACGTTGCCGATTTCTGGAATCAGCGTTTCAGCGTACAAGACTATATTTATGGTATCGCTCCCAACGATTTTCTGGCACAGCACTATCGGCAGATTCCTGCGGGTGGTCGGGCGCTGAGTCTGGGAGAGGGCGAGGGGCGCAATGCAGTTTTCCTGGCATGGCAGGGAAGATCGGA
>JAUPTR010000096.1 GCA_030917985.1 Pseudomonadota bacterium
ACTGATTTAAAGAAATACACGCGGAGAATGTCATGTTAGCCCTGTCGGCCTTTACCAACCTATCCGATCCCTACCGCGCCGGCGTGGCGCTGGGCGAAACGCTGGCCAGGGTGCGCCCGGAGGTGGTGTTTCTGTTTTGCAGCATCAACTATGGCAGCTCGGCTGATCTGGTTGAAGGCCTGAACGATGCGCTCGACAACCCGGAGCTGATCGTGATCGGCAACTCTGGCGACGGCATTTACCAGACCCATGTCTGCGCCGACATCGGCGCCACGGCACTGGGCATCAACAGCGAAGGCAGCGCGCGCTGGTATCTGGTGAGCGAACCGGGCATCAAGGCAGCGCCGGCGCAGGCCACGCAGCGTGCCTGGCAAAGGCTGGCCAAACAGGGGCTGATTGATCTGGTGTTTCTGGTGTCGGATTTCCACACCGATGCCAGCCAGATCGAGCAAGTGCTGTCGGAACAGATTCCGGTGCCGGTGGTGGGCGGCCTGGCTGCCGACGATAACCGCATGCAGGACAGTTTTGTGTTTGCCAACCGCGAACTGCTGCGCGATTCGCTGGTGATGCTCGGCTGCCACGGCAATTTTGTGTTTGATATCGCCATCGGCAATGCCTTGCAAACGGTTGGCCAGGCTGGGCGCATCAGCGCATCACAAGGCACCTGTATTGCCGAAATCGACGGCATGCCGGCAATGGCGTTTATCGAACGCGAAACCGGCAAGCCGGTGCTGCAAAGTGATCGCGGCATTGTTTCGCTGACTATCCTCAACCCCGATGCACCTGCGGAAAGACGGCTGCGGTCGATTGTGCCGGATTTTTCCGACGATGCCGGCCAGCTGGGGCTCTACGGCGGCATCGAAAACGGCAAGCTGGTGCAAGTGTGCCTGGCCAGCCCGGAGCAGCTGATCAACGAGGTACAAGCACTGGCCGACCGGGCATGTTCGGCCAGCTTTACCCCCAAGGCGGCCATCGTCATCAGCTGTGGTGGCCGCAAGCAGATGCTGGGGCCTCGCATCGAACACGAAATCAGTGCGCTTTCCAGCCGTTTTGGCGACCGGCTGCCGCTGGTGGGGTTTCCTTCTTTCGGCGAAATTGCACCGCACAAAAACCAGCAGGGCTACACCCGCAACCTGTTTCACAACATGACTTATGTATTGTTGCTGCTGGGTGAAAAATGAGCCATCCGAGGTTTATCTGCACACTGCCACAACTGCCGCCGGGTTTTGAGGCCCAACCGCTGGGCAAGCGCCTGTTGCTGGCACGGCCACTGGTGGTGATGGTTTCCTGCCTGGACGAATTGCAGCAGGTGCTGCCGGATTTCCGCCAGCGACAGCAGGGCGTGATCTGCCTGCCAGACAGCCAGTTCAGCAGCCAGGCGCTGGGCGCGCAGCTATGGTGCATGCGGGTGCCGCCGCAGCTGCTGCCTTCATTGCAGCTGCTGACCCAGGTGCTGCTCGACAGCATCGAACAGACGGTGGCCAGCCACGAGCGGCAACAATTGGCCGAACATACCGTCAACCGCCAGCAGTTTGAGCTGGAAACGCTGCGCCAGGATTACCACCGCGCCACCACCCGGCTGCAGCAGCAGATTCAGGAGTTATCCCGCGCCGAGGCCGAAGTGCGGCAGAGCAACGAGTTGCTGGAACAGCGCGTGGCGCAACGCACCGCCGAACTGGAGCAGCTCAACCGTGAGCTGGAGAGTTTTTCCTATTCGGTATCTCACGACCTGCGTGCGCCGCTGCGGGCCATTGTCGGCTTTACCCAGAACCTGCAGGAAGACCTGCAAGGCCGGCTGGATGCGCTGGAACAGCAGCTGCTGCAGCGCATCATCGCCAACGGCCTGCGCATGAACCAGCTGATCGACGACCTGCTGGCGCTGGCGCGTGCCAGCCAGCAGCCACTGCAGCGTGGCTGGCTGGATTTGTCGGCCATGGCGAGCGAGGTTTTTGAGCGGCTGTGCAGCGGCAGCCACTGCCAGGCACACGTCGACATTCAGACCGGGCTGCACGTGTCTGGAGATAGCCGGCTGATCGGTGTGGTGCTGGAAAACCTCATCGGCAACGCCATCAAGTTCAGCCGCAATCAGCCCCAGCCACAGATCTGGCTGAGCGCCGACGCAAGCGGGGACGAAGTGGTGTTTCAGCTGCGCGACAACGGCGCCGGTTTTGACATGCAGTGGCAGGGCAAGCTGTTCAAGGTGTTTCAGCGCCTGCACAAGGAAACCGAATTCGAAGGCACCGGCATCGGCCTGGCAACCGTGCAGCGGGTGATTGCGCGCCACGGCGGGCGTATCTGGGTGCAGGCAGCGCCGGGGCAGGGGGCGAGTTTCTTTTTTACGCTGCCGGACGGCGGGCAATAAAAAAGGGTGCCCGCAGGCACCCAGTCTTCCTCTCAGTCAGGAGCGAATCAGAGGTCAACGTATTGCAGGGGCTTGCACCCCTGCCAGCAAGGCTTACAGGTTGTAGGCTTTCTCGCCGTGCGAAGTCACATCCAGACCTTCGCGCTCCTCTTCTTCCGGCACACGCAGGCCGATCAGGATATCCACCAGCTTGAAGGCCACCACCGATACCACGGCCGACCAGATAACAGTCAGGCCAACGGCTGTTGCCTGGATCTGAAGCTGGGCCACCCAGTCGTAGCTGGCAGCCACGGAGTTGGTTACATAATCCCAGATACCGGTACCACCCAGAGCCGGATCGGCAAACACACCGGTCAGCAACGCACCGAGGATACCGCCCACGCCATGCACGCCGAATACGTCCAGCGCGTCGTCTGCACCCAGCATGCGCTTGAGGCCATGCACGCCCCACAGGCAGACCACACCGGACAACAGGCCAATCACCAGCGCACCACCGACACCCACAAAACCGCACGCAGGGGTAATGGCAACCAGACCCGCCACCGCACCCGAAGCCGCACCCAGCATCGAGGGTTTGCCTTTCAGCAGCCATTCGGCAAAAGTCCAGGACATCGCAGCAGCCGCAGTTGCCAGCCAGGTGTTGAGGAAGGCCAGCGCAGCCACGCCGTTGGCTTCCAGTGCCGAACCGGCGTTGAAACCAAACCAGCCGAACCACAGCAGCGACGCACCGATCATGGTCATGGTCAGGCTGTGCGGGGTCATTGCCTCACGGCCATAACCAACACGCTTGCCCACCATGAAGGCACCAATCAGGCCGGCAATCGCAGCGTTGATGTGCACCACAGTGCCGCCGGCAAAATCAAGCGCACCCTTCTGGAAAAGGAAGCCGGCCGTTGCGGTTGCCGCAGTACCTGCTTCTGCGCTGGTATAGGCATCCGGGCCAGCCCAGTACCAAACCATGTGCGCCACCGGCAGATACGACAGGGTGAACCAGATCACGCTGAACACCAGCACTGCCGAGAACTTGATGCGCTCGGCAAAGGCGCCGAGGATCAGGCCGCAGGTGATGGCCGCAAATGCGCCCTGGAACACCACGTAGATCATCTCCGAAACAACGATGCCCTTGCTCCAGGTGGCAGCCAGCGATTCAGGCGTGACACCTTTCAGCAGCACCTTGCCGAACGAGCCGAAAAAGGCATTGCCCTCGGTAAACGCCACGCTGTAGCCATACACCACCCACAACACGGAAATCAGCGAGAACACCGCAAACACCTGCATCAGCACCGACAGCATGTTCTTGGCACGCACCAGGCCACCGTAGAACAAGGCCAGGCCCGGGATCGACATCAGGATCACAAACGCGGCCGACATCATCAGGAATGCGTTATCACCCTTGTTGATGGCCGGCGCTGGCGCAGCGGCGGGTGCGGCTTCCGGCGCGGCTTCTGCCACTGCTGCCACAGGCGCGGCAGCGGGTGCCTCAAGCACAGCGGCGGCGGGTGCCGCATCGGTTTTCACTTCAGTGGCCACTGCAGGCGCGGCCTCAACCCTGGCTTCTTCTGCCCAGCCCGGCGCGGCGAAGCCGATGGCTCCGCATAGCGCAATTAGCGATAGGAATTTCTTCATCACACAGCCCCTTTTTTGATTACAGCGCTTCGGCGCCGGTTTCACCGGTACGAATCCGGATCACCTGCTCCAGATCAAACACAAAAATCTTGCCATCACCAATCTTGCCGGTATTGGCGGCCTTTTCGATGGCCTCGATCACCTGATCAATCAGTTCGCTTTTAACCGCAGCCTCGATTTTTACCTTGGGCAGAAAATCGACCACGTATTCAGCACCGCGATACAGCTCGGTGTGGCCTTTCTGCCGGCCAAAACCCTTGACCTCGGTAACTGTGATCCCCTGAACGCCGATCGTCGACAGTGCTTCGCGCACTTCATCGAGCTTGAACGGTTTGATAATGGCAGTAACGAGTTTCATGTGTGCTCCTTTGGCGGTTTCTTCGGGCGCCGTCAGGCTAACCCGCGAATTTCAATTTCCGGACAGCGGGTGACGGCTGACACGCACCCGACCGACCTGCCGACTCCAGCGATACCTCTGCAGGCTACCTTTAGCACATTCCATGCCAAACAACATTTATGCATATTTTTCAGCAGATTAAAAACAAGCCAGTTCAAACACAACAGTACATCGCACCAAAAAAACGCACACTCTCGACACAATGCACCAAAAAGGCACACAAAAACCCGCCGCCTTGCAAAACCCGGCAAACACACCACCGGTGCGCCAGCAGATTGCAGCGAAAACAGACAGGAAACGGCGGATTTTGTTAGACTAGAGGCCGTTCCGGCAGCCGCCCTGCCCCACCCCTTTAGTTGGAGAAAGCCCATGATTCGCCAGAAAATTTTTGACGACATCAGCAACAAGGTAAACGAAGTGTTGTCGCAAAGTCCGGCCAAGGACATCGAGAAAAACATGCGCGCCATGTTGCAGGCCGGCTTCAGCAAGCTGGACCTGGTCACCCGCGAAGAATTTGAAGTGCAACAGGAAGTGCTGACCCGCACCCGCGAAAAACTGCGCCAGATGGAACTGCGCATTGGCGAGCTGGAAAAAATGCTGGCACCCAAAACCGGC
>JAUPTR010000097.1 GCA_030917985.1 Pseudomonadota bacterium
AGAGGGCAATCTGCATAAAAAAACAACGCCCCGGTTTGCGCCGGGGCGTTGTTTTGGAATGAATGTGGCATCAGTCCCAAGTCGGGTTCGACTGGATCAATTCAGCAGTGAGATCAGCCGGTAAGGGTTTGCCAAAATAATAACCCTGCGCATAGTCGCAGCCATATTCGCGCAGCAGTGCGACGTGTTCTTCGGTTTCCACACATTCGGCAATCACCGTCATGCCCAGATTGTGCGCCAGCAAGATGATGGTGCGGACAATTTCGCGACCATCACGGCTTTCCGTCATGCGGCTGACAAACGAACCGTCGATTTTCAGCGTATCACTGGGGAAGCGATGCAGATAACTCAATGAGGAATAACCGGTGCCGAAGTCATCCATCAACACCTTGATGTTCTTGGCACGCAGGCGCGAAAGAATCTCGCTGGCGATCTCCGGGTTTTCCATCAACATGGTTTCGGTAATTTCCAGCTTCAGGCTCGGCGCGTTCAGGCCCGTCTCGGCAATAATCTGCTCGATTTCCTCCACCAGCCCCGGTTGGCCCAACTGTTTTCCGGAAAGATTCACGCTTACCGGAATCGGCGCATAACCCGGCTGGCGCTGCTGCCATTCAACAATCTGGCGACACGCCATCTCCAGCACCTGACGGCCGATCTGATTGATCAGGCCAAGCTCTTCCGCCAGCGGAATAAACTCGATCGGTGACACCATGCGCCCGCTCGGATGCATCCAGCGGATCAGAGCTTCGAAACTGGCCAGACGGCCGCAACGCAAATCGACAATCGGCTGATAATACAGGATGAACTCGCGGCGCTCAGTGGCACGCCGCAGGTCGTGCTCCAGTTGCAGCGTGGTCACCGCGCTGGCATGCATATCGCGGTTGAACACCTCGAACTTGGTCACGCCTTTTTTCTTGGCGCGATGCATCGCCGTATCGGCGTCACGCAACATGTCTTCCGGGGCACGGTAATCGGTGGAGTTGAACACGATGCCGATACAACAGCCGGGAAAAAACTCGTGCCCACCCAGCCCCAGGGGTTTGGCAATCACACTCTGCAATGTTTCGGCAAAACGGGTGACCTCCGACGGCTCGCGCACATCGTCCATCAGAATCGCAAATTCGTCGCCGGCAAAACGCGCAGCAGCATCACCGGGACGCAGAATGGCACGCAAACGTTCGGCGACTTCGATCAGGTATTGATCACCAATACGATGGCCGAAACTGTCGTTCACAAAACGGAAACGCTCCAGATTGATGAACAACACAGCAGACAGATAGCTGGCATTACGCTGCCGGTGTTCCAGCGAAAAACCCAGCAGATCAGTAAACAATGCACGGTTTGGCAAACCGGTCAGGCCATCATGAAACGCATCGTGCAGCAGTTGTTCTTCAGTGCGTTTACGTTCGGTCACATCGGTCTGCGAACCGGCCATGCGATACGCACGGCCGTTTTCATCGTAAAGCGCCAAGCCCCGCGTCATCTTCCAGCGATAGCTGCCATCCTTGATGTTGACCCGGTGCTCCAGTTCGAAAAGCGGAGTCAGTCGCTTGAAATAGGTGATCAGCCGCGCCCGGAACTGCTCGCGCTCGTCCGGGTGCAGACGGTCATACCACTCATTCGGGCTGCTACTGATTTCGTCCTCGCCGTAGCCAATCATGGCTTTCCAGCGCGGCGAATAATAGACAAAATGGTCGCGGATATTCCAGTCCCACAAGCCATCATTGGCGGCCTGCATTGCCAGTTTGTAACGCTCTTCGCTGATGCGGAGCGCTTCTTCTGCCGACCGTTTCTCGCGGCGCAACTGAGATTCGCGCAATTCACGCTCAACCACCCCAGGCAAGCGGGGCAAATTGGTTTTCAGAACAAAATCGCTGACGCCCTTTTTCATCAGCGCCACAGCAGATTCTTCGCCAATGGTGCCGGTTACGATGATGAACGGGCAGACCAAGCCAACCTCGCGGAAAATTTCCAGCGCGGCCTCGCCTGAAAAACGCGGCATGGTGAAATCGGAAATCACCACATCCCATTGCTGCTGCAAGGCAGTGCGCATGGCATCGGCGGTATCGACGCGCATATGTTGGACTTGCTGCCCGCTCCGTTTCAGCTGCAGCAACAGCAGTAATGCGTCGTCTTCCGAATCTTCGACCAGCAGCACCCGTAGAGGGGACAAAATCAGCTCCAGTGCGCGGGTAAAGGTTCGTTCAACACCAGCCAATACAGGCCAACCTGGCGTACGGCATCGATAAACTGGTTGAAATCGACCGGCTTGCGGATATAGCTGTTGGCACCGTAGCTATAGCTACGCACCAGATCATCCTCTTCCTTCGAGGTGGTCATCACCACAACCGGAATCAGCCTGGTATGTTCGTTGGCACGCAAAGCCTTGAGCACTTCCAGGCCGTCCATCTTCGGCAGTTTCAGATCCAGCAGGATCAGCGAAGGCTGCTGGGTCAGATCCCGCCCCTGGTAGGCGCCGCGACCAAACAGGAAATCCAGCGCCTCGACCCCGTCGCGCGCGACGTTGACCTCGTTGGTAATGTTGTTTTTCTTGAATGCCCGCAATGCAAGCATCTCGTCGTCCGGATTATCCTCGACGAGCAGAATGGTTGAGGTTCTCATTGATTGGCCTCCGGGGCCGGCTGTCATTTGAATTCCATATCTAGTCAATAGCACACAAACGTCCAATTTTCTCTGCTTGTTTTTCTCTTGTGCAGCCGCAAAACATCACGACTGCAGGCTCTTGCTGACGATTTCGAATACATCGCTCGACAGTTTCGGGCGATCCATCAATGCCAGCAACTGCTCCCGCATCAATGCCTGGCGTGCCGGATCAAAACGCCGCCAGCGGTTGAAGGCAGAAGCCATTCTTGCGGCAAGCTGTGGATTCAATTCATCAAGTACTGCCACCTGTTCGGCAATGAAGCGATAGCCTTCGCCATCGGCGGCATGGAAACGTAGCTGATTGCCGTGTGCAAACATGCCCAGCAATGCCCGTACCTTGTTCGGATTACGTATCTGGAAAGCCGGATGGCTGACCAGGGATTTCACATCATCCAGCGTGCCGGGCAAAGTGGCACTGGCACGCAGCGCCAGCCATTTGTCGACCACCAGCGGTTCGTTTTTCCAGCGCTCGAAAAATGCATCCAGCGTTGGCGAACGCTCCGGGCAGGCGTAATGCGTCAACGCACTCAAGGCAGCCAGGCTATCGGTCATATTGTCTGCCGCATTGGCCTGCTGCACACACCACTGCCGCGCTTCCGGGCTTTCGATCAGCAACAGGTAGGCAAGGCAGGTATTCTTCAATGCTCGCAACCCGGCCGAAGCCGCATCGTAACGATAGGCGCCCGGCTTCTGGCAGGCCTGATGCACCGCCACCAGATCGGCCTGCAGCGCACTGGCCAGCTCGTGACGAATAAACTCGCGCACGACGTGGATTGCATCCGGATCAATCTGCACCATCTGTTCGGCAACATAGACCTCCGTCGGCAAGGTCAGCGCCTGCGCAATCAGCGCGGCATCCAGCTCGCCATCGGTCAGCGTGCGGCGCATTGATTCGACAAACCCTTGCGGCAGGTGCAAGGCGCTACCCTGACGATAGTCGTCGATCAAACGCAGCATGATGCGCAACGCCAACGTCTGCCCTGCTTCCCAACGATTAAACGAATCGCTGTCATGCGCCATCAGGAACATCAGGTGCTCGTCGCTCAAGTCCACTTCCAGCTTGACCGGGGCGGAGAAACCGCGCAACAGCGACGGCACCGGTGCCTGCGGCAGGTTAATGAACTCGAATTGCTGTTCACGCTGCGTCAGCCGCAATACGCGTGATGTGCCCTGGGGCTGCTCTTCACCCGCCAGCTGCAGTGGCATATCGTTACCATCCGCATCCAGCAAGCCCAGCTCCAGCGGGATCAGGAAAGGCTGCTTCTGCGCCATATCCGGCGTTACCGGACAGGATTGGCGCAAGTTCAGCGTATAGCACTGGCGGGCGGCATCGTACATGCCCGAAGCCTGAACCAGCGGGGTGCCAGCCTGGCTGTACCACAGTGCAAACTGGCTCAGATCTGCCTCGTTGGCATCAGCCATGGCAAAACGGAAGTCGTCACAGGTGACCGCCTGGCCGTCATGACGGCGGAAATACAGATCCATGCCCTTGCGAAAGCCGGCGCGGCCAAACAACGTCTGGTACATACGCACCACTTCGGCGCCCTTTTCATACACCGTGACCGTGTAGAAATTATTGATCTCGATATAAGACGCTGGACGCACTGGATGCGCCATCGGACCGGCATCTTCCGGAAACTGCAGATTACGCAGGGTGCGCACCTGTTCGATACGCTGCACCGCGCGACTGGTCATATCCGCCGAAAACTCCTGATCGCGGAACACGGTCAGGCCCTCTTTCAGCGACAACTGGAACCAGTCACGACAGGTCACGCGGTTGCCGGTCCAGTTATGGAAATATTCGTGGGCGATCACGGCTTCAATGCCTTCGTAATCAACATCGGTGGCAGTTTCCGGCTTGGCCAGCACGTATTTGGTATTAAATACGTTGAGCCCCTTGTTCTCCATCGCCCCCATATTGAAATCGCCAACGGCAACGATCATGTAGATATCCAGATCGTATTCCAGGCCATAAACGTCCTCGTCCCATTTCATTGCTTTTTTCAGCGAACTCATGGCGTGGGCGCATTTATCCAGATTGCCCGGTTCAACGTAGATTTCCAGCTTTACCGGTTTGCCGGAATGGGTTTTGAATTGATCCTCCAGCTTGACCAGCTTGCCGGCCACCAGCGCAAACAGGTAGGAGGGTTTGCGGAAAGGATCGACCCATTTCACCCAGTGACGCTGCTTGTCGACACTGCCCTGCCCCACCAGATTGCCATTCGACAACAACACCGGAAACTTCTGCTTGTCAGCAACAATAGTCGTGGTGTAACGCGCCATCACGTCCGGACGGTCGAGGAAATAGGTGATCTTGCGGAAGCCTTCCGCCTCGCACTGAGTGAACAGATTGCCGTTCGATGCATACAGCCCCATCAGCGAAGTGTTCAGCTGTGGCTGCAGACGGGTGACAATTTCGACAATGCAGCTTTCCGGAAGCGCCGGCAAGGACAGGCAACTGTCATCCAGCAGATATTGCGCCGACGTCAGCGGCTCGCCATCCAGCTTTACCTGCAGTAGCTCCAATGCCTGGCCATGCAGCACCAGCGGCGTTTCCGGCTGCGCCATTTCATGGCGTTTGATCACCAGCCGCGAGTGCACCTCGGTGAATTCATTGTGTATTTCAAAACGCAGATCCACCCGGTCG
>JAUPTR010000098.1 GCA_030917985.1 Pseudomonadota bacterium
TAAGGCCCTGCCCTGCAAGGCGCGCCGGCATTGGCTTGGCAGCCGGCCTGCAAGCCGCCATGGTATTGGCCTGCAGCTTGACCCGTGTATATGGCACGGGCCAACACTCGGGCTCAGGCATAAGCTGCGCTTAAGGTTGGCGGTGCTATACTCGCCCATCTTCTTTGTGTCTGCCAACCCTGTGCCTGTTCAGCCCTCGCTCCCCAAGCCACGTTTCTTCATTGTTTTGACACTATTGTTTGGCCTGCTGTGGTTTGGCCAACTCGATTACCGCAAACTGGTCAAACCCGACGAGGGCCGTTATGCCGAGATTTCGCGCGAAATGGCAGCCAGCGGCGACTGGGTGACGCCGCGCCTGAACGGGCTGAAATATTTCGAGAAACCGCCGATGCAGTATTGGGCCACCGCTGCCGCGTTCCGCATCTTTGGCGTCAACGAATGGACGGCACGGCTGTGGACAGCGCTCACCGGTTTTGCCGGCGTGCTGCTGGCGGCATTTGCCGCCCGGCGCCTGTATGGCCGGCATGTCGGGCTGCTGGCCGGCATGGTGCTGGGCAGCAGCTTCTATCAGGTGGCGCTGGGCCATATCAACACCCTCGACATGGGCGTATCGTTTTTTCTGGAGCTGGCACTGGTCGGCTTTCTGCTGGCACACCGCGATCAGGCCAGCGACAAAGACAACCGTAACTGGATGCTGATCACGTGGGCGGCCATGGCCGGCGCGATGTTATCCAAGGGCCTGATCGGGCTGGTACTGCCCGGCGCCGCGCTGGTGATCTACGTTGTGCTTACCGGCCAATGGCGGTTGCTGGCACGCATGCACTGGGGCAAGGGATTACTGCTGTTTGCGCTGCTGACGTTGCCATGGTTTGTGCTGGTATCGCAACGCAATCCGGAATTCCTGCACTTTTTCTTCATCCATGAGCATTTCCAGCGTTTTACCACCGATGTCGCACGACGAGTGGAGCCGTGGTGGATTTTTATCCCGCTGCTGGCGTTGGGAATCAGCCCGTGGCTTAGCTGGCTGGGGCAAAGCCTGCGGGATGGTGTTCGGGCAGAAAGCAACGAAAGCTTCCGCCCCGGCCTGCTGCTGGTGATCTGGTCGGTATTCATTTTCGTATTTTTCAGCCTCTCGCAATCCAAACTGCCTGCCTACATCCTGCCGGTTTTTCCGGCCCTGGCAATCCTGCTGGCGCGTTATCTGGTGCGGCAGGATGGCAAAACACTGCAACCACATTTTGGCCTGCTGGCGCTGCTGGCAGCGCTGCTGGCCATCGCCGCCTGGCTTGCGCCGTCATTCAGGGACTTTTCCAGCGACAACACGCCGGCCGAGATGATCCATGCTTATGCGGCCTGGGTGCGTGCGGCCACCCTGATTGGCCTGGCCGGATTTGCAGCGGCATGGTGGTTCAGCCGGCGGCAACAGGCATTTAATGCGCTACTGGTGACGGCTGTCGCCGGCGCCCTCGGCACATCGCTACTGCTGTGCGGCCACAACAGCCTTGCCCGTTCCAATTCGTCCTATCATCTGGCGCAAGCAATCAAGGATCTGGCGCCGCCGGAGGTGCCGTTCTACAGCATCAAAACCTATGATCAGACGCTGCCCTTTTACCTGCAGCGCACCTTTATCCTGGTGCATTACCGCGATGAACTCGATCTGGGCCTCAAGGCAGAACCGCACAAGGCGATCGACACACTGGAAGCATTCCGCGTGCGCTGGAACCAGGATCGGCGCGCCCTGGCAATCCTGAGGCCGGACGACTACGATTCGCTGCTGAAAGACAACTTTATTCCGATGCGGGTGATTGCCCGCGATACCCGCCGTGTGGTGATTGCCAAACCATGAAACTGGTCGAATTTTCCCTGATCCTCTCCGGCGTGCTGCTGAATGCCTGCGCGCAGCTACTGCTCAAGGCCGGCACCAATCGTGTCGGCCACTTCGAATTCAGCCTCGGCAATGCGCTGCCCATTGGCTGGCAACTGGCCAGCAACCCTTTCATTGTGGGTGGGCTGAGTTGTTATGTGATTAGCGTGGTGGTCTGGATCATGGCGCTGTCGCGGGTACCGGTCAGCATTGCCTACCCGATGCTGTCGATCGGCTACATCGTCAACGCACTCGCCGCCTGGTGGCTGTTTGGCGAATCGTTGACCACCATGCGTATTGCCGGCATCGGCATCATCATCGTCGGCGTTTATCTGGTTACCAAGAGTTGAAATACATGGAATTTTTGCCCTTTACCCGCCCCACGATTGACGAAGCGACGATTCAGGGTGTGGTTGATGTACTGCGTTCCGGCTGGATTACCAGCGGCCCCAGGGTCAAGCAATTCGAAGCCGAACTATCGGCTTATTGTGGTGGCCGACCGGTACGCGTATTGAGTTCGGCCACAGCCGGCATGGAAATCGCGCTGCAGCTGCTGGATATCGGCCCGGGCGACGAAGTGATCACCACCCCCTTATCCTGGGTCGCCACTGGCAACGTGATTTTGCATGTGGGAGCAACACCGGTATTTGTCGACGTCGATCCGATCACTCGCAACATTGACCTGGATGCAGTGGAAGCCGCCATCACACCACGCACCAAGGCGATCATGCCGGTTGACCTGGCAGGCCTGCCAGTGGATCGGGATCGTCTATATGACATCGCCGAGCGCCACACGCTGCGCGTGATCGAAGATGCGGCACAGTCGATGGGCGCCAACTGGCAAGGCAAACCGATCGGCAGCTTTGGTGACCTGATCTCGATCAGCTTTCACGCCAACAAGAACCTCACCACCAGCGAAGGCGGCTGTCTGGTACTCAACGACGAATCGCAGGTGGCATTGTTCGAGAAACTGCGCCTGCAAGGCGTGGTGCGTTTTGCCGACGGCGGCATGGATGTCGATGTGGCAGGTGGCAAGGCCAACCTGACCGATATCGCCGCCCGTATTGGCCTCGGTCAATTGCCCTATCTGCAGGCCTTTACCGACAAACGCCGCGAGCTGGCCCGTCACTATTTTTCCCACATCGACCCGGCATTGGGGCTGGAACTACCTGTGGCGGATTTCGAGCACAGCAACTGGCACATGTTCCAACCGCTGCTGCCGCTGCAGCGCCTGAAGATCAGCCGTGGCGAATTCATTGAGCAGATGAAACAACGCCAGATCGGCATTGGCGTGCACTACCCGGCCATGCACCTGTTCACCCTCTACCGCAAACTGGGCTGGAAGCAAGGCGACTTCCCGCATGCGGAACGGATTGGTCAACGCACCGTGACCCTGCCACTGTTCCCGGGCATGAGCCTGGCCGATGTCGAGCGTGTATGTGAGTCATTAAGCGCGGTATTGCGCCCGGCATTGATTGGATGAGTCATCGCACCATGAATACACCTGAAGTTAGTATTGTTATTCCGGTTTACAACGAAGAAGCTGGCTTGCAGTCGCTGTTCGACCGCCTCTACCCGGCGCTGGACAAGCTGAATCGTAGCTACGAAGTCATTTTCATCAACGACGGCAGCAAGGATCGCTCACCCGCAATGCTGCGCGAACAGTTCCAGAAACGTCCGGAAGTCACGCGTGTTGTGCTGTTTAACGGCAACTTCGGCCAGCACAAGGCGATTCTTGCTGGCTTTGCCTACAGCCGCGGCCAGCGCATTATCACGCTGGATGCCGATCTGCAGAATCCGCCGGAGGACATTGCCAATCTGCTGGCGAAAATGGACGAAGGTTACGACTACGTCGGCTCGATTCGCCGCCAGCGCAACGACAGTGCCTGGCGCCATCTGGCATCGCGGGCAATGAACCATCTGCGCGAACGCATCACCCGCATCAAGATGACGGATCAGGGCTGCATGATGCGCGCCTACGATCGCCGCATCATCGATGCCATCAACCAGTGCAGCGAAATGAACACCTTCATTCCGGCACTGGCCTATACCTTCGCCCAACGCCCGACGGAAATCATCGTTGGCCATGAAGAGCGCACAGCGGGTGAGTCGAAATATTCGCTCTACAGCCTGATTCGTCTCAATTTCGACCTGATGACCGGCTTCTCGCTGGTGCCGCTGCAGATGTTCTCCATGCTCGGCATGCTGGTTGCGCTGGGATCGGGCACGCTGGTGCTGTATCTGGCCGGGCGACGGATTTTCCTTGGCCCGGAAGAAGGTGGGCTGTTTACGCTGTTTGCTGTTGCCTTCTTCCTGATCGGTATCGCCCTGTTCGGCATTGGCCTGCTGGGTGAATACGTCGGTCGTATCTATCAGGAAGTGCGAAACCGCCCGCGCTACCTGGTTCAGGCAGTGCTGGAACAGCAGGATGGCCGCCATGGCTAGTGCGGTTGTTTTTGCCTATCACAACGTCGGTTATCGCTGCCTGTCGGTGCTACTGGCACAAGGGGTAGATGTACGGCTGCTGGTCACCCATCTGGATCATCCCGACGAAACCATCTGGTTTGACA
>JAUPTR010000099.1 GCA_030917985.1 Pseudomonadota bacterium
GGCCCAGCTTTTCTGCCATGGGAATAAACAGCGCGGGGCTAATCCAGCCTTCCTGCTCGTCATGCCAGCGCGCGAGCGCTTCAAGTGCAACAACCTTGCCGGAATGCGGCTGCACGATAGGTTGGTAGAAAACCTCAATGGCACCTTTTTCGATGGCAGTATTCAGGCGCGATTGCAGCGCCAGCTTGCTTCTGTCGGCATCGCGCAGGTGGCCTATGTCGCTGTAAAACTGCACGTTGTTGCGGCCAGCTGTCTTTGCGTAGTACATGGTGCTGTCTGCCGCTGACATCAGCGCCTCTTCGTCCTCCGCATCATCCGGATAAACCGCAATGCCGATGCTGATGGTGGAACGCGTTTCCAGTCCGTCAATCATGACGCCTTCACGTGCAATTTCGCGCAGTCGCTCTGCAATGGTACGTAAAGGAGTGAGATTGACCAGATCCGGGATTAGTACAACGAATTCATCGCCCCCCCATCGCGCCAGGGTGTCGATGTCCCGCAATACCGAACGCAACTGTTTTGACAGGTTGATAAGCACCTGATCGCCTGCGGTATGGCCAAAGGTATCGTTGATTTGCTTGAAATGGTCGAGATCGATAAATCCAAGCGCAACCTTCAGATTGTTGCGCTTGGCTCGTACCAGCGATTGGTGCAGGTGATCATCCAGCAGCATGCGGTTGGGCAGGTGCGTCAGCGAGTCATAAAGTGCCAGCTGGGTGATGTGCTTTTCATGCAGATAGGCGGCAGTAATGTCACGCAAGATGCCACGCAGGGAAACGATTGATCCTCCTGGCGCGTGGTGCGCAATCAGCTTGGCTTCGATCCACAGATTTTCGTTGGCTGGCTGCGGCATGCGAAAGCGCACCGAGCTGCTACTAATCTCACCACGAGCCAGTTTATCGATTGCGGCCTGCAGTTTGTCGCGATCCTCGATTGCAATCCAGTGGCTGAGCAGGCGCCTGTAATCATGCTCGATATCGTTAACATCAATGCCACGCAATTTTGCCCAGGCACGGGTTGTGCTAAGCAAAACACCCTGCGGCGTGAGGTCAACCACCGCCTCTTCCAGCATGTTGAGTGTTTCCAGCATGGTTTTCTGGCGCGCTTCTTCCTGCATCAAATCGGTGACGTCGCGCAGCTGCGCAACAATACATCGATGGTCGCCGCTTTCATCGGGCACCGCCTGCAGGCGTGCAATAAAGAAATAGTGATTGCTGCCCAGTTGCAACGAGAGCTTGACCGTTTCGCTACTGCCCTGAGCGAGAAGCGAATCAGAGAGGCGAATAAAGGTTTTTGCAATATCTGCGGGTAATGCCCTTTTGATATGTTTGCCGCGCAGTTCGATGGCAGGCATGGCGGGGTGGCTGCCCCATACATTGAGGATGATGCCCTGCTCGTCGAATTCGAACACCATGTCTTCAGCCGTACCGATCAGAGACTCAAGCCGCTGATGGTTTGCTCTGGAGGTCTTCAGGCTACGCTGTTGGGTCAGGACAAATGCAACATCAGTCGTCAATGCGCTAAGCACCTTGAGTTCGATGGGATGCCATTGATGCCGGGGACGGGGGCTGAGCAGCGCAAGAAAGCCCTCAAGCTCACCTCCCGCAAGCATCGGTATGCACAAGACACTGACAGGTTGGCTGGGCGCAAAAAGGTGTTTTTCTTCTGCGGGCAGTTCATTGCTGTTGCGCAGGAACACCATGCCGGCACTGAGGGTGTCAGCAAGCTCGGCATAACGCTCGTAGCGGAGCAAGGAAGAGGCTGCAAACGCCACTTTCCCGGCTGCGCGGGCCCAGCACGCAAGTGGACGGGCTATTTGTACCTGATGTTTGTCGTCACCATCAAGAAACAGAATACAGATGTTGGCACCCGTAACTTCACCTATGATGCGAACAATCTCAGCGTAGGCATTTTCATCGGCGCTGTCGAGCAATTGCGAAGTGACGCCCTCAAGCGCTTCGAGATAGCGCTTGTAGATATCCAGTTCTTCTGCCCTGCTGTCTAGCAGGGTGTGGGCTGTCGACTGCTGGTTCATACCTGCTATCGGTTGGTCGCGAGGTTTCTGAATTATCGGCAGTGAATGCCCGCCCCGCAAGCAAGGAAACGACGTGCTTATCCTTGCTCCGGTGCGGAAACCTGCTCGGTATGGCCACACTCCTTCTGTGGGCAGACCTTCTCTGTACCTCTACGTTTGGTGGTTTTCAAGGTCATGATGGGCCAGCCACATTTTGGGCAGGCTTCCTTGATCGGTGGATTCCAGGTTGCATATTTGCAGTCCGGATAAGTATTGCAGGAGTAGAACATCTTGCCGTAGCGACTCTTGCGCTCGATCAGACTGCCTTTATTGCATTCCGGGCAGGTCACGCCAGTGTCCTTGGGTTTTTCCAGGGGCTCGATATGCTTGCACTTCGGGTACGCCGAGCAACCGATGAACTTGCCATACGGGCCTTGCTTGATGACCAGCGGGCTCTGGCATTTTGGGCATTCGCGGCCCTCGATGACGGTGGGCGCTTCTTCTACCGTTGCTTGGTCGTCGTTCAGATTGCGCGTGTAGTCACATTCCGGATATCCAGTACAGCCGATGAATTTGCCGCGTTTACCCAAGCGGATTGCCAGCGGTTTGCTGCATTTGGGGCAGGCCTCATCCAGCGCTTCCTGGGTAATTTCCTGGCGTGGAATGGACTGCTTTTCTTCCACCTGCTGGTGAAAACCATGCCAGAACTCATCCAGCACGGGCACCCATTCACGTTCACCGTTGGCGATCTCGTCCAGCTTGTCTTCCAGCTTGGCGGTGAAGTTGTAGTCGACGTAGGTGGAAAAATGTTCAGTAAGAAATTTGTTCACGACGTCGCCAACATCGGTTGGCGCAAAACGCTTCTTGTCGAGAATGACGTATTCGCGGTCTTTCAGCGTCGAGATGATGCTTGCGTAAGTGGAAGGACGACCAATGCCATACTCTTCCAGTGCCTTGACCAGACTTGCCTCCGAATAGCGCGGTGGCGGCTGGGTAAAGTGTTGCTCGCCAAAAAGCTTGTCCACCGGAACCTGTTCGCCTTGTTCCAGTGCTGGCAAACGTGCCTCTCCCTCGTCCTCAACATCGTCGGCATCTTCCTGGTATACGGCAATAAAACCAGGAAAAGTCAGTATCTGCCCGCTGGCGCGGAACAACGTCGATTCATCTCCGCCAACGGCCAGGTCCAGGCTGGTAGTGTCAAATTTTGCCGGTGCCATTTGGCAGGACAGGGTACGTTTCCAGATCATTTCATACAGTTTGAACTGCTCTGGCGACAAATACGCTTTTACCGCATCCGGGGTACGGCTGATTGACGTCGGACGAATCGCTTCGTGTGCCTCCTGTGCGTTTTTCGATTTATTCTTGTAGGTGACGGGGGCGCTTGGCAGATAGTTGCCGTCGAAGTTGCTACTTATGTAGTCACGGATCTCTGCCACGGCCTCATTGGCCAATGCCACCGAGTCGGTACGCATATAGGTGATCAGACCGACAACACCGCCGCCAACATCGATACCCTCATAAAGCTGCTGCGCCGTACGCATTGTACGATCCGTGGTCATCCCCAGCTTGCGCACCGCTTCCTGCTGCATGGTCGAAGTGGTAAACGGCGCCGTTGGGTTACGGGTTTTCTTGCGCTTGTCTACCTTGACTACTGTTGCGCTATTGCCTGCGGCGCTGATGGCGTCAAGTATGGACTGCTGCCTGGCTGCATCTGGAATGCTGAACTGCTCCAGTTTTTCACCCTGAAACTGGAATAGCTTGGCACCGAATTTCTGGCGGCCTTTATGGCTGTCGAAATGGACGGTCCAGTATTCTTCCTGTGTGAAGGCCCGGATTTCCGCCTCGCGCTCACAAATCAGCCGCAACGCCGGGCTTTGTACCCGGCCGGCAGAAAGGCCACGGCGTATTTTTTTCCAGAGCAATGGCGACAGGTTGAAGCCCACCAGATAATCCAGTGCTCGTCGTGCCTGCTGCGCATTTACCAGATCCATGGAGACTTCACGCGGATTGGCAACGGCATCTTTAACCGCTGTCTGCGTGATCTCATGGAACACCACGCGCTGAACATTTTTTTCACCAATCAGCTTTTTGTTGCGCAGGATTTCCAGAATATGCCAGGCAATGGCTTCCCCTTCGCGGTCCGGGTCAGTTGCCAGATAGACGTTGTCGGCACTTTCTACCGCGCTGGAAATGGCGTCTACGTGTTTGCTGTTACGGCTGATCAGCTCATATTTCATCGCAAACTGTTTTTCCGGATTGACGGCTCCCTGCTTGGGAACCAGATCGCGGACGTGGCCGTAGGAGGCAAGGATTTCAAAATCCTTGCCCAGATATTTTTTCAGGGTTTTCGCTTTGGATGGCGATTCGACAATCAGGAGATTGGCTGGCATGGTTCACACAAAAAATGCGCCAAATGCGCATCAAAATGGTTGCTTTTGAAAGGGCCGAAGCCCCGGAATTCCGACGGCGCAATCGAGTGCGCCGAACGGTTTAATGCATATGATACGGCTTCTGACTCAGCAATTCGCCAATCAGCAGGGTGTCCAGGGTGACTTTCTGGTACCACAGGACAATCAGCGTCGTCAGCTTGGTTGTTTCCACTCCGATATCCTGGCTGTCCAGCGCTGTTAGCCGATCCAGAATCAATTCACGTTGCGCCGGCGTAATTGTCGCCGCATGTTCGAGAAAACTGAGAAAATGCAGACTTTCCTCGCTCAGTCGCTCGGTTTCTTCCGCGGTGTAGACCCGGATACCGTTGCCGCCAGTAAATCCTTGGTAGCGCTCACCGATTTCATCAAGATCTGCCAGCCAGTCGAGTGCTTCATGCACCTCAACATTATCAAAGCCGGCAGCCAGCAGTTTACGCGACAGCGTACTCAGATCCGGCCGGTAACCTGCACCGTAATAGTTTTCAAACAGAAATACCAATACATCAAACATAATCTGCTCGCATCGGTTGGCGTGAATTTGCGCCAAGAACGGCACACATCTGGTGATAAACAGACTCTGCGTCAAAGCCCTGAAGTTATCGCGAGCTGATTTTTCAAGCCAATCGCTGATAGCGCCCTCCAGGCAGACAGGACACCAGTCCTTCCAGCTCCAGTCTTAACAGGATGGCGCATACCTTATCCGCAGTCAAGCCGGCCCTGTCGCAGATAATGTCGACCGGGCAGGGGTCAAATCCCATTTTCTCCAGAATTTTTCCATAATCACTGTCAGTCGCAATGCTCGCATTCGTGTCGGCTTTTTTAGCTGTGTTGCAGACAGGCACACCGATTTCCTCCAGAACATCTTGTGCTGACTCTACCAGCTTGGCCCCTTGTTTGAGTAACTGGTGACACCCTTTTGATTGCGGTGAATGGATTGAACCAGGGATTGCCATCACCTCGCGCCCTTGTTCTGCAGCGAGGCGGGCAGTGACCAGTGAGCCGCTGTTCAGTGTTGCCTCAATCACCAGGCAGCCGGCACTGAGCCCGCTAATGATGCGATTACGGCGCGGGAAATTGCCGGCAAGCGGCTGAATACCCAAGGCAAACTCGGAAATGATCAGCCCGTCTTGTGCCAGTTGGTGCGCTAAATCCCGATTACGTGCCGGATAAACTCGATCCAGGCCGGTACCAACCACGGCGATGCTGCTGGATCGACCAGCCAAGCCTCCTTCGTGAGCAGCGCGATCAATGCCGCTGGCCATGCCGCTGACAATGCAAAAGCCAGCATCACTCAGGTGACGTGCAAACAGACGGGCATTCTGGTTGCCCTGCTCTGTCGCATTGCGACTGCCGACTATTGCAATCGCCTTGCTTTGCAGTAGTTCACGACGGCCCTTCAGATAGAGGAGGGGAGGTGGATCCGGTAGTTGCAGCAATTGCTGCGGGTAGTCACTGTCTGCCAGCGTCAGCAAGTGATTGCCCGGTTGCTGCAGCCATTCACATGTTTGCTGCAGGAGAGCCGGGTCTTGCGATTGCTTGATCTGTTGCGCCAACTGCGGTTTGACGGCGCGGCTCAACGTAGCCGCGCTGCTTTGCAGTATGACCTCCGGCGGGCCAATATCCTGCAGCAGACGGATGTAATTGCTGGGCCCAACCCCCTGAACAAAGCTCAACGCAAGCCAAGCCTGCAGCTCCGGGTCAGGGCTGCTGATCAAGGTTTATGCACCTCATCCAGGACATTGACCGGGTGGCGTACATTCATGATGAGGGCGTATGACACACGATCAAACACTCGGAAGACAAAAGCGTATCCGTTGACCTCAGCGGGTGTGTACAATGTTTCTTCCTTTGAGCTTTCCCTCTTGATTGGGCGGCCTTGCTTGTAGAGGGCAAGCACATGCCCCGGTTCCACCCCGTCACGTGCGCCGCGATTAATGACCGGTATGCCATACTGACCAATTTCAGCCACACCGCCATAAGCAGAAATCACTTTGCCACCCACATCCTTGGCAGGAGCATGAGGGACATAGCTGAACACCTCGTTGCGGTGTGCAGGCACCAGCCTATCCCCGATGGTAATTTCCTGTTTCACCTTGAGAATTTGCAGGGTTGATACCTTATTCAGCTGGCTGACAAGCTTGGCATCACCAAGGTATTCTGCTTCGTAGCCAAGTAACTCCTTGGTATCGGGATCTTTCAAGGCTTTTCCCGGGCGATAGATTTGCCAGATCAGATTTGGATCATTGTCGGCAATTCCGACTGCGTAAGCGTTTTCGCCAACAGTCAGGATTACCCTGTCGTCCGGCCCTTGTGCAACACGGGGCGCATTTTTCAGCTGGTCCGGCCCTACCACCAAGGGTTGTGACAAATACGGCTCGATCACCGAAGGCGGAATACTGGGAATGGCAAAGCCGGTGCTGGCTTCCGAGCGAATGCGCGGTGACAGCCTGACCTCACCGTTGCCACCGCTTGAATGTTGCTTCATCAGGCGTAGCCGTGGTGAGCCATCCGAATAATCAAGCACGATGACATCGCCCGGATAGATCCAGTGCGGGTCCTTGATTTCATCCCTGTTCAGGCGCCAGATCTCTGGCCAGCGCCAGGGTTGTTTCAGAAAGCGGCCGGAGATATCCCATAGCGTGTCGCCCTTGACCACCACATAACGGTCGGGCACGTTGTCGGCCAGTTTGAGTTCATCTGCGCGGGCAGGGGCGCTGGTCAGGCCGGCAAGCAGGAGTAACGATATAATGGTTCTACGCATCGGAAATAAAGCCTCGTTTCTTATGGCTGGCCAACCGGCCAGGCCGTCGAGTGGCGACTGGTTGCGCGCCCTTCTGCTATCATCGGGGTACGCTGGTTATATTAGTTATAGGCGAGTTTGTCGTCAGCGCCGCATTTTGGCGCAGGCGCGTGGACACAACAGCGTAACTCATTTAAGTATGTTCTTAGATTCTGCAATCAATTGTTTCAAGTGGCAAGCTGACTATGGCAATACTGAATTTACTGCATTTCCCTGATGAGCGTCTGCACACTTTGGCTCAGCCGGTGACGGATTTTGGCCCGGAATTGCAACGTTTGATCGACGACATGGCAGAAACCATGTATGCGGCACCCGGTGTAGGGCTGGCGGCTACGCAGGTGGATGTGCACAAGCAGCTGTTTATTGCCGACGTGAGTGAAGAGAATAACCGGCTACTGGTGTTCATCAACCCGAAAATCACGCGCCGCGAAGGTGAGTGTGAGCTGGAAGAGGGATGTCTGTCAGTGCCCGGGATTTATGACAAAGTCGCCGGGCGGGCACGGGAGGTGACCGTCGAGGCGCTTGATCGACACGGCAAGCCTTTTTCCCTGACTGCCGATGGTCTGCTGGGTCTGTGTATTCAGCACGAGCTGGATCATCTGCTGGGTAAGGTATTTGTGGAATACCTGTCGCGCCTGAAGCAGGAGCGGATTGCCAAAAAACTCAAAAAGAACCAACGCAAGTCGATGTGATTTGCCTGATGAGCAGAATGTTTGGATAAAGACGGGCCTGCAGCTGCGGGCCCGTGTGTTTTGTGGTGCTGGAGTGTGAGATGAAACTGATTTTTGCCGGAACCCCCGAATTTGCCGCGCGTGCCTTGGCGGCACTGATTACTGCCGGCCACGAGATTGCACTGGTGCTGACTCAGCCGGATCGCCCGGCAGGACGCGGGATGAAACTGACGCCGAGCTCGGTCAAGCAACTGGCGTTGCAGCACGGTTTGCCGGTAGCCCAGCCATTGACGTTGAAAGATGTAGAGGCTCAGCAGATGTTGCGCGACGTCGGCGCGGATGCCATGGTGGTTGCCGCATACGGCTTGATTTTGCCTGAGGCCGTGCTGGATATCCCGCCTTTGGGCTGCCTCAATATCCATGCCTCTCTGCTGCCACGCTGGCGTGGTGCCGCGCCGATTCAACGAGCCATTCTCGCCGGCGATAGTGAAACGGGTGTGACCATCATGCAGATGGACGTGGGGCTGGATACCGGTGCCATGTTGTTGAAGCGTGTTGTGCCGATCACGGTGGCGGACAACGCAGCCTCCCTGCATGACAAGTTGGCTGAGGCTGGTGGTGAGGCGATTGTCAGCGCGCTGACGCAGTTGGCGCAGGGGACGTTGCCAGGTGAGGCGCAGGATGATGCGCAGGCCAACTATGCAGCCAAATTGAGCAAGGAAGAAGCGCGTGTCGACTGGCAGCGCCCGGCGTCTGAGTTGGCGCGTGCCGTGCGTGGCTACAACCCGTTCCCGGGTGCCTTTACCTCGCTGCAAGGCGAGCCGTTGAAATTATGGCAAGCAGCCGAGGCAGAGGGAAAAGGTCAGCCCGGCAAAATTCTGGCTGCTGATAGCCGTGGCGTGCTGGTCGCGTGCGGTGACGGTGCGTTGTTGGTGACCGAGTTGCAGCGTGCCGGGGGCAAGCGCTTGGCTGTCGCACAGTTTCTGGCCGGTAATCCCATGCCTGTGGGGCAGACACTGGGGGGGTGAGCCCTCACCCAACTCACTCAGGCAGGTGCAGCAATCTGCGGTAGAGCGCATTCAGCTGCTGCGCCATGTGGTCGAGCCGTAATGGCTCGGCCAGTTGCCTTGCAGCTACACCCATGCGCTTGGCTGTTTCACTGTCACACAGCTGGCGGATTGCCAGTGCCAGACCGGCGATATCCAGTGCATCGCGCACAAATCCCTGTTGGCCGTCACTAATCAGCTCGGCGGCCCCACACTTATTGCTGGTGATGACGGGTAATCCGCAGCCCATGGCCTCGACTACGACATTGGGGAATGGGTCGTACAAGGTAGGCAGCAGCAGCGCATCTGCCATGCCGTAATAGGCTTTGACGTCTTTTTGCGCACCCACAAATCGGGCCCGATTGCTTATTCCCAGCGAATGCGTCAGTTTCTGGTAGCTGCCCGCCTTCTTGTCGTGGCCGACAATCACCAGTGTTGCCTCCGGTGCCTGGGCCACGGCCTGTAGCGCTTGTGCGACGCCTTTACGTTCAAAGCCCGATCCGACGTATAGAAATACTGGCTGTTCAGGCGTCAGCCCCATTTGCTGGCGCATATGGGCACGATGTTGCTGGCGCAGGCCAGGGTGGAAGCTGTCGGTATCAATGCCGTTGTAGATGATCTCGAAGCGCTCGTCCGGCAGGCCAAAATAATGCTGGATTTCGGCTTTGACCATCTTCGAATTACAGATCACGGTTTTCAGGCGCGGGCTACGAAACATCCGTGCTTCCGCTGCCAACACGTAATGATGGTAGGGATTCAGTAACAGCGACAACTTGCCCGGTGGCGACAATACACGTCGCCGCTGTGCCAGCCATTCGCGATGCACGCCATCGCCGGCGCGATAGACGTCGCAGCAGGCAAGACGCTCGTGGGATTGCACCAGATCGAATGATTGCGACTGCTGTACGCGGCAAACCGCGCGCGCGAAACTGGCATCACGCCAGACATTGCCAAGATAAAACGGATTGAGGCGGATCGCCTGCATGCCTTGCAGGTTTTCCCATTTGCGGGTCAGCAGCGTGATTTGCGCGCCATCGTTGGCCAGCGCCTGAATTGCGCGTGAGACAAAACGCTCCGCACCGCCGGCGGCATTATATTTCTGCCGCACCAGCGCAATGTGCAAGTGGCTCACAATTCGGCCTCAAGTGCTTGCATTGCGGCCAATACCTGCTGTACCGGAATCAGATCCAGGCATTCGCTGCGCTTGCTGCCGCCACAGCCATCCTTGCCACAGGGGCGGCACGGATGGTTTGAGGTGACAATCCGGTGCGGCACTTGCCACGGCCCCCATTCGATATCACCGGATGGGCCAAATAGCGCCAAAGTTGGTGTCTGCATGGCTGCCGCAATGTGCATCGGCACCGAATCCATGCCAATGAATAGCTGCGCCTGCCCGGTCAGTGCTGCCAGTTCTTTCAGCGTCAGTTGTCCGCTCAGGTCTACAAGCGGCTGCGCCAATTGTGCCTTGATGTTGCCGATCAGCTCACGCTCTTTCTCGTCCGGCGCGGCGGTCAGTACAATCTGCCGGCCCTGGCTTTGCAACTGCCGGATCAGCTCGGCCATGCGTGCCGCTGGCCAGCACTTGAACAACCAGCGCGAGGCCGGATGAATCTGTATGAATTGTTTTGGTTGCAGGCCGTGTTGTTGCAGCATTTGCTGGACACGTTGCCGGGCGGCGTCACCCGGCACCAGAACCAGCTTGCGTTGCGCCTGATCCGGCTGAATGCCGATGCGGCGCAACGCGTCCAGATGGATTTCCACCGTGTGCCGGCGGTTGCCGCCAATAACCGGATACAGGTGGCTGAAACTTTTGCGCCAGAATTTCGGCTTGCCGCCATAGTTGCCGCATACCGCCCAGCGCGCACCCAGCAAGCGTGCCAGCCAGGCGCCACGGCTGCTGTCGGTGAGATGAATCACCAGATCGTAATGACGTTGCCTGAGCTGCTGAAACAGGCGCCATTCGGCAGCCAGGCCCTTGTTTTTGCGTGGCACGGCAAACAGCTGACTCAAATCAGGGTGTTCCGCCAGCATCGGTGCGGTGTCGGCATAGACCAGCGCATCGATTTCAGCCTGGGGGGCGTGTTGTTTCAGCGTGGCCAGCAGCGGCGAGGTCAGCAGGACGTCGCCATGATGGCGTAGCTTCACCACCAGTACACGGCGTAACTGGTGGAGGGGAATCGAGTCAGGAGGCATTACAGCGCGTTCAGTTGTTCCAGCAGATCCCGCATTTTCTCAGGATCTTCGCATTTCAGCATCTTATTGATGATTGGCTGAATTTCCACCAGATCGGTTTTCAGCACTTTCTGCTTCACGTTCAGCAAATGTGCCGGATGCATCGAGAATTTGCGCAGGCCCAAGCCCAGTAGCAAGCGGGTCAGGCGTGCATCACCCGCCATTTCGCCGCATACCGACACAGGCACACCAATCCGGTCTGCCGCCCGGAAAGTCTGGCTCAGTAGATACAACACGGCCGGGTGGGTGGGGTCATAGAGATGCGCCACCATGTCGTCGGAACGATCCACCGCCAGCGTGAACTGGATCAGATCGTTGGTGCCGACCGAAATGAAGTCCACCTGCTTGAGGAAATTGTTGACCATGATCGCGGCCGCCGGTGTCTCGATCATCACCCCCAGCTTGACGTTGCGGTTGAATGGAATGCCTTCGTCGGTCAGGCTTTGCTTGGCCAGTTCGATGTGCATGCGGGCCTGTTGCAGCTCGTGAATGCTGGAGATCATCGGGATCAGGATGTGCAGATTGCCGTAATGCGAGGCGCGCAACAGCGCCCGCAGCTGGCAGCGGAACAGATTCGGCTCTGCCAGGCACAGGCGGATGCCGGTCAGGCCCAGGGCCGGGTTGGCAAACGTGCTGTGGTCCGACCATTTCGGCATCTTGTCGGCGCCGATATCCAGTGTGCGGATGGTCACCGGCAGGTTGCCCATCTGCTCCAGCACTTCCTTGTAGGCAAAAAACTGTTCCTGCTCGCTGGGCAGGGTTTCTCGGCCAAGAAACAGGAATTCCGAGCGGAACAGCCCCACGCCGGTGGCGCCATTGGCTTTGACCTGTGGCATGTCCAGCGGCAACTCGATATTCGCCTGCAACTCGATGGCGACGCCGTCGCGCGTGGTTGGTACCGCACCCTTGAGTGCTTTCAGACGACGTTTTTCCTGCTGGAAAGCCTGCTGCCGGCGTTTGTATTCGGCGAGGATCTTCTCGTCAGGGTCGATGACCACGACGCCCTGAATGCCGTCGACAATGATCAGTTCACCTTCTTCGATGATCTGATGGGCATTGTGCAATGCCAGCACCGACGGGATATCCAGGCTGCGTGCCAGAATTGCCGTGTGCGAGGTGGCGCCACCGACATCGGTAACAAAAGCGGTAACTGCGCCATCCTTGAACAGCACCATGTCCGCCGGGCTCAACTCATGGGCAACAACAATGGTGTTTTCGCTTTGCGCCGCCGGCAGATGTGGTGTAGCTGCCTGGCCTGCGAGCGCCTTGAAAATACGGTCGACCACTTGCACCACGTCGGCACGGCGTTCGCGCAGGTAGGATTCTTCGATTTCATCAAACTGCGCCAGCAGCACGTCCAGTTGCTGTTTCAGCGCCCATTCGGCGTTGCAATGCTGGGTTTCGATCAGATGCCGTGGCTCGCGTGACAGGGTGGCATCGTTGAGAATCATGATATGCAGCGAAAGGAACGAACCAAGCTCGGCCGGCGCGTTTTCGGGAATGCTGCCCCAGAGCATTTCCAGCTCTTTGCGGGTTTTACGCACCGCATTGTCAAAGCGGGCGATTTCGGTCTGGACCTGGTTGGCGGGCACCTCATAATGGGCAATATCGACTTCGGTGTGCGACATCAAATGCGCACGTCCGATCGCTATACCTCCCACTACCCCGATTCCATGCAGGGTGATGCCCATAATATCCTCATGCTGTCGTATGTCGTGGCATTGCCGTCATTGCAGCAATGCCTTGTAATTGCAGTACTTCTGCCTGTGGCAAGGCAAATCCCGGTTATCGGCGTGCTTGTACGCGCCTATTCTCCCTCGCCAAACTTATCGTTGATCAGCCCGACCAGTGCATCCATGGCTTCGGCTTCATCCGTGCCATCGGTTTCCAGCTTGATCATCACGCCTTTGCCGGCAGCCAGCATCATTACTCCCATGATGCTTTTGGCGTTGACGCGACGATCTCCACGACTGATCCAA